>CAYHRR010000339.1:0-3863 GCA_964358875.1 uncultured Planctomycetaceae bacterium
GCTCAGGCGCGTTCCGCGCTTGGTATGCCGACGCGAGCTAGCAAGCGCGCGCGCGACGGCTGCGTGCGCACGAGCGCTTCCTTGTCGAGCTTGCTCAAGCGCTTGATCCGGAGTTCGACGCGCAGCGCGAGGCCGTGGTCGCCGAGCTTGCGGCGGTAGGCGAGTTCGAGCGGCGCGCGTCCGCGCAGGAACTTGGCGCCGCTGCCGGCGACGTGCATGTCGAAGCGTCGCTGCACGTCGAGCGTGATGCCGACGTACAGCACGCCGCCGCGCGCACGGATCACGTAGACGAACCAAGCACGGCGCGGGGCCGTTGTGCGTCGTTTGCTCGAGGACGTGCTCATCGGTGTTCACTCACGCGCGCATCGCGATGCTTCGCACGACAAGCCATCGGAAATTCAGCATGCGACTGCGTCAGCCCGTCGACGAACTGCTCGGAACGGAACGGTGCTTTGCGCATCGAACCCTCTTGTCCCGGCGACAAGCCTCGCGCTGCGCATCGCTCGTGCCTCAAGAGATGCGTCACCGCGAATTGCGACGGCCGTCGATCGACTTCAGGGCTTCTTCGGCGCCGTCAAGCGCATCGCGAGCACGTACAAGGCGCACAGGCCGACGATGGCGATCAGGATCGGCATGCTCTCGCTCTTGACGGCGGCGATCAGCTTTTCGGGATCCTGCGCGATCTCGGGATCGTGGCGCGCGACCTTCGCGCCGAGCCAGGCGAGCACCGAGCACCAAATCGCAGCGCCGATGATCGTCATCGCGCTGAACTTCCAAAAGCCCATGCGGATGATGCCGGCCGGAATCGAAATCAAGTGGCGGATCACCGGCAAGAGGCGCGCGAAGAAGATGCCGCCCATTTCGTAACGCGCTACGAAACGCTCGGCGCGCGCGACCTTGTCCTCGGTGATGTGGATCCACTTGCCCCACTTGAGGATCAAGGCGCGGCCGATCCACAGCGAGACCCAGTACGTGATCGCCGAGCCGAGCCATGAACCGAAGGTGCCGGCGACGATCACGCCGAAGAGCGTCATGCGCCCGTCGCCTGCCGCCGCGACGATCGCCGCGGGCGGAATCACGACCTCGCTCGGTACGGGGAAAATCGAGCTCTCCATCGCCATGAGGAGCACGACGCCGGGATAACCCCAGTCTTGAACCCAGCCGAACCAAATGCGGATCAGGTCGTGAAGCATGCGCGCTAGATAGCGGCGCGACAGTGCGCGAGCAATCGTCGCGAGGCATTCGCGCGGCGCGTTGCTTCGATCGCACGCGACGTTTCGCGTGCGCGGCTTCGCACGAACGCGGTGCGCGCACGCGCGCGACGCTCCGAGCGATTGCCGAGCTCGCGCAGGCCTCGTAGCTTCTGCCGCCGTGAAACTGGCCGTCCTCGCGCTCGCCTTTCTCGCCTTGCTGTCGATCGCGTACCGCTGGTACGGCCGCTGGATCGCGCGGCGTTTCGCCGTCGACGACGCGCGCCCGACTCCGGCGCACTCCAAACAGGACGGCGTCGACTACGTGCCGACGCCGCCCTTCTATCTGTTCGCGCAGCATTTCTCGGCCATCGCCGCCGCAGGTCCTATCGCCGGGCCGATCCTCGCTTGCCAATCGTTCGGTTGGTTGCCGTGCTTGTTGTGGATCACGATCGGCGTCGTGTTCATCGGCGCGGTGCACGATTTTTCGAGCTTGATGGCGAGCGTGCGCCACGGCGGCTGCTCGATCGCGGAGATCGCGCGCGAGCGCCTCGGCAGCAGCGCGGGTCGCGCCTTCATGGCCTTCATTTGGATCGCGCTGATCTACGTGATCGTCGCCTTCGCTGACATCACCGCCGGCAGCTTCGTCGGCGGCACGGAAGAACTCGAAGGCAGCGGCGTGCGCTTCAATCCCGGCGGCGCTGTCGCGGCGGCGAGCGTGATGTACCTCGTGCTCGCGATCGTGATGGGCCTCGTTCAGCGCTGGCTCAAACCGCCGCTGTGGCTGGCGACGGTGATCTTCGTGCCGGCGACGTTCGCGTTGTCGTGGTTGGGCACGCACGTCTCCGAGGTCTTGGTGTTCGACGCGCGCACGTGGGGCCTGCTGATTCTCGCCTACTGCGCCGTCGCGTCGGTGATCCCGGTGTGGGCCTTGCTGCAACCGCGCGGATATCTCGGCGGATTCGTGCTCTACACGGCCCTCGCGCTCGGCGTCATCGGCGTGCTCTTCGGCGGCTACGAGCTGCAGCAGCCGGCCGTGAATCACTGGGACACGGGCAAGATCGGCGGCCAGATGTTCCCGTTCTTGTTCGTGACGATCGCTTGCGGCGCGTGCTCGGGCTTCCACGGTTTGGTGTGCAGCGGAACGACGTCGAAGCAAGTCGATCGCGAGTCGCACGCGCACCTCGTGGGCTACGGCGCGATGCTCGCCGAAGCTTTCGTCGCGTTGATCGCGCTGGTCACCGTCGCTATCTGCACCGACGCGCAACTCGTCGGCCTCAAGCCGGGCAAGATCTACGGCAACGGCATCGGCGATTTCATGACGCTGTTGATCGGCAAGGACCAGCGCGCCTTCGCGATCACCTTCGGCGCGATGGCGTTTTCCACGTTCGTGTTCGACACGCTCGACGTCGCGACGCGCTTGGGGCGCTACCTCGTGCAGGAGTTGACCGGCTTGAAGGGCGTCGGCGGCGCCGTGTTCGGCACGCTGGCGACCATCGCGCCGGCAGCGTTGTTCCTCGCCTACGGCGGCGAGGGCTCGTACTTGAAATTCTGGTCGCTGTTCGGCGCGTCGAACCAATTGCTCGCCGCGCTGACGTTGCTCTCGATCGCGGTGTGGCTGAAAAAAGAGGGCCGCGGAAATTTGTTCGTCGTCGTGCCGTTGTGCTTCGTGCTCGTGGTCACGCTGTGGGCCTTGACCAGCTTGGCGCTCGCGAATTTTCGCGCTTCGCAGGGCCCCGACGTCGCCTTCGCCAACGGGCTCACTTCCGTCGCGTTGATCACGCTGGCCTTGTTCTTGACCTGGCGCGCAGTCGCAGAGCTGCGCGCGACAGGCAGCGTCGCGAAGACCCGCTAGCCAAAAGCAGTTTCGCGGCGCGAGCAGCCGATGAGGGGGGCGACTTTCCGTCGCGCGATGGACCGCAAACCCTCCGAACAAGGCGCCGCTTCGCGCCAGGCCGGCCGCCTCGTTTGGGCGCTCGCACTCGTCGGTCTGGCGATGGGCGCGTTCATCCTCATGACGCTCGAGCTCTTGCTCGAGCGCACACGCGACGAACGCGGTCACACCTTTGCCGGCGTGCAGCAGACCAGCCGCGCGTTGGCACAGATCGATGCGGACTTGTCGCAGGCGCGCGCGGAGCTGTGCGCGATCCTCGACGGAGCGGCCGACGTAGGTGCCGACGCGCCGTGGACGACGTCGATGCTCGAGAGCGCGCGTGCGATCGCACCTGCGGAGCGCGTGTTACCCGAGGCCAATGCCGTGGCTTTGCTGCGCGACGCCGTCGCGCTCCTGGTTCGGTTGCGCGAGGACGCATCGGCCTGGAGCGAAGCGCGCACAACGCTGCGCGCGCGCTTGGCCGACGGCGGCCTGCGCGAAGGCGTCGATCCGGCGGCGGCGCAGACCGAGCTCGACGAGCAGGCGCACGACATCCGCGCGCAGATCGAGCGCTGCGGCGAGCAGTTGCGTTCGGCGCAGAACGGCGTGTGGAGGCTGACGGGGGAGCGCATGGGACGCCTCGCGGTCGTATCCGAAGAACGCTTGGAGCTGGCGCAGTTGCGCATCCTCGTCGCGGCCGTGCTCGGCGGCGCGTTGTTCCTCGGCCTGGCGTACCTCTCGTGGCGCGCCATCTTGCGCCAGGTGCGCGCGATCGAATCGTCCAACGCACGCCTCGACCT
>CAYHRR010000339.1:3873-4987 GCA_964358875.1 uncultured Planctomycetaceae bacterium
TCGAAGCACGCTCGGCGAACCGCGCCAAGGGCGACTTCCTGGCCAACATGAGCCACGAAATCCGCACGCCGATGAACGGCGTGATCGGCATGACCAACTTGCTGCTCGACACCGAGCTCGACAACGCGCAACGCGAGTTGGCCGAGACCGTGAAGACCTCCGGCGAAGCGTTGCTCGAGATCATCAACGACATCCTCGACTTCTCAAAGATCGAGGCCGGCAAGATGAACCTCGAAGCGATCGACTTCAGTCCGCGCGCGGTGGTCGAAGACGCGGTCGAGTTGTTGGCCGAACGCGCGGCGACCAAGGGTCTCGAATTGCTGTGCCGCATCGACGACGACGTGCCTGCGCGAGTGATCGGCGACCCGCTGCGGCTGCGTCAGGCGCTGCTCAACTTGCTCAGCAACGCGATCAAGTTCACGGAGCGCGGCGACGTGCGCATCTGTGTCGCTGCAGGCGCGCGACCGTGGCGCGAAAACGGCCCGATTCCGCTCGAATTCGTGGTCGCCGACACGGGCATCGGGATCTCGGCCGAGGCCGGCGCGCGCTTGTTCCAAGCCTTCACGCAAGCCGACGGATCGACGACACGACGCTTCGGCGGCACGGGGCTCGGGCTCGCGATTTCGCGCCAATTGGTGGAGCTCTTCGGAGGCACGCTGACCTTCGAGAGCGAGGTCGGTCGCGGTACGACCTTCCGCATCGCGCTCCCGTTCGCGCGCGCGGCGCACGGCTGCGAACCGGACGCACCGGCACGCGCGAGCATCGAAGGCGTCGCCCTGGTGGTCGACGATCACGCCGAGTGCGGCGCCGAAGTCGCGCGAGTGTTGCGCTCGGCCGGCATGCGCGCGGCGAGCGTCGTCGACGTGGCCTCCGCGCGCGCGGCGTTGGCGACAGCGCAGCGCGAGGGCCGACCCATCGAACTCGTCGTGCTCGACACCGAACTCGGCTCCGACGATGCCTTCGCGTTTGCAAGCGAGTTGCGCGACGCGACGACACACGCACCGGCCGTGCTGCTGCTCGCGCCGCGCGTGCGCTCGACTCTCGCGAGTGCGGCGCTGCGACGGCTCGACCTGCCGCGACTGTTCAAGCCCGTGCGTGCCGCTGTGCTCGTCGC
>CAYHRR010000340.1:0-4985 GCA_964358875.1 uncultured Planctomycetaceae bacterium
TCGATCGGCGTGGCCTCGCCGGCCGAGATCACTCGAGACCGAACGGTGGTGCGACGACGTGACGCTCGTGCTCGCAGCCGACGGCACGGCGCGCGCGAGCTTCCCCATCGCCGGCGAGTACGGAGTCGCACGCGCGTTCCTCACGCACGTGCTCACCGGCATGGAGTACGACATCGAGACAGACTCGGACGACGACGAGACTCTCCTCACTACAGTCCGCGCCGACGCGGCGAGCGAAGCGCTCATCACGCTGCCGGCCGACGCGCTGAGCGACGCGCTGCGCCGCGCCGCGCAGAACTGAGCGGCGCCGTTCGCTCGAGCGCGTCGACTGACGCCGTTCCCACGACGCGGCGGTGCTGCGACACGCGCGTCACGCGCACGACGCCGCGCAGTCACTCGCTCGTCCACGCCCCACCGTCGTTGTGCGAAGTCGACGCGAATGGCCGCGCGCGGCCACCATGCGCTCACGTACGCGCCTATGATCGCCGCCTCGCCTCGCCGAAACGCCCGGAGGATCCCGATGCTGATTCGCGCATGCACGCTGTTGCTTCTCACTTGCGTTCCGGCGCTCGCGTCCGATTCGAGCGCGCCGCCGCCGGCCGTCCCGTTCCCGTTCGAGGTCACCTGCGCCGACGTCGAGGCCGGCACGCTCGCGCTCGAGCCGCGCGTCGCCGAGATCTCGCTGCTGGCGCAGCTCGAGCGCGTGAACCTGATCGGCGTGCCGCTTGCCGACGGCGTCGTGATCGACCTCGAGCTCACGCGCATCGATGTGTCGCGCCTCGCGATCGGGCTCCGCATCGACGGCACGCCCGCACCGGAGGCCTTCGAAGGGCTCGAGCTCTCGGTCTGGACCAGCGTCGACGGCGAAGGCGACGAGGCGATGCTCTCGTTCTCACGCTTCGGCTGCCGCGGCTGGATACGCCACGCCGGTGAGCTGCAGCACCTGATCGCGTTTCCCGACGAGCACGGCAATTGGAACGACGCGCACGCGACGCTGATCGCCGACAGCGCGCTCAGCGAGCAGGGCTTCGAGGCGAGCGCGACGTGCGCGAGCGACGGACTGCAGCCCGTGGGCAGCGCATCGAGCGCGGGCTCCGCGCGGACACTCGCCTTCGTGCCGCCGCCGTCGCTGTACACCGCGCGCATCGCCATCGAGACCGACTACCAGTTGTTCGGCGTGTTCGGCAGCGTGCCGGCCGAGCTCGCCTACTTGACCACGATGTTCGCTTGGGTTTCGCGCCGCTACGAGGAGCAGATCGGCGTCGTGTTCACGATTCCGTACCTGCAGATCTACACCACCGCAGCCGATCCGTGGACGACGCCGGACACGCCGGGGGGCACCTGCATCGACATGATCTACGAGTTCCAGGCGGCGTGGCAGGGCAACGTGCCCGCGAGCGCCGACCTCGGGCATTTCATCTCGGGTGTCCACCTGACCTGCGCCGCCGGGTTCATCGGCGGGCTGTGCAACGCGCAAACGAACTTCTCCGTGATGAGTGCGATCAACGGCGCGACGCCCTTCCCGATCGTGCAGGGTCCGTCGAATTGGGACTTCATCTGGATCTGCCACGAGATCGGCCACAACTTCAACGCGATCCACACGCACGCGTATTGCCCGCCGCTCGATCAATGCTCGCCGGCCGGCTACTTCGGTCCGTGTCAGACGCAGCAGGTCTGCACGAATCAGGGCACGATCATGAGCTACTGCAACGCGTGCTCCGGCGTGATGAGCAACTTCACGACGTACTTCCACACTCAGAGCGCGGCGGACATGCGTGACTGGGTCACGACTTCGGGATGCCTGCCGTTGGCGTGCAGCGACCCGCTCGTTTACTGCACCGCGAAGGTCAACTCGCTGGGCTGCACGCCGACCGCGACCTACGCCGGACATCCGACGCTTTCGGGCCTCGACGACTTCGTCGTGCGGGCGAGCAACGTCCTCAACAACAGCAACGGCGAGTACTTCTTCGGCAGTGCTCCGCACGCGGCGCCGTTCAATGGAGGCACGTTGTGCGCCGCGGCACCGCTGACTCGAACACCCGTGCAGAACTCTCTCGGCAATGCGTCGCCCGCTGACTGCTCGGGCACCTACAGCTACGCGTGGACGCACGCGCGAATGGTCGCGTGGAGCAGCGGCAGCACGCTGTACTCGCAGTTTTGGAGTCGCGACCCGATGAGCAGCGCCGGCAGCGGCTTGACCGACGCAGTGTCGTTCACGGTCTGCAATTGACGCGCATGAACTCTCGCTCGGCCCAGGCCGGAGGCGCTCGTCGACGACGTTGAACGCGAATGCGCAGCGCGGATCGGAGCATCGCTCCACGCGCTGGGCATCGCATCGAACGCCGAGTCCTGTGACGAGCACGCCACCGTCGACGACGACGATCGTTCGCAACCGAACGCTGGATCGTCCGGTCGAGCGAACCAGCAGTTGCGATTCGGATTCGCGCGCACTTCGAGTCGCAACTGCGCTGTCGTTGCCGTGGATGTGAGTCGACGTGCGCAGGCGCCACGTTCGCCGGCACGGTGATAATGCCGGGTCGTCCGCTCGCACAACGTCCCGGAGGTTCTCGATGAACTCGATCTGTGCTGGTCCGTGGTGTGCCGTGGCGCTGGCTGCCTTGGGCGCGCCGGCTTGGTCGCAAACGACGACGCGCGTCAGCGTCGATCCGTCCGGAGCTCAGGTCTTGGATGGCTCGTCCTCTGCTGCGCTCTCGGCGAACGGCGGTTTCGTGGCCTTCGTCAGCTACTCGAACGCACTCGTCTGGGGCGACACCAACGGCGCGAGCGACACCTTCGTCCGTGATCGCCGCATCCGAACGACGCAACGCGCCAACCTGACCTCGAGCGGCGCCCAGACACACGCGGGCGCCAACGCTTCGCTTTCCGCCGACGGCCGCTTCGTTGCGTTCACGAGCGACGCGGTCGACGTCGTGCCGGGCGACCTCAACGGTTGGGACGACGCCTTCGTGCGCGACCGCGTCGCCGGCACGACCGAACTGGTCAGCGTCAGCTCCAGCGGCGCGCAGGGCAACTTCCCCAGTTCGATGTGGTCAGCGCCTTCGATTTCCGCCGACGGTCGCTACGTGGCCTTCGCGAGCGCCGCGTCGAACCTCGTCGCCGGCGATACCAACGGATTCGCCGATGTGTTCGTCCACGATCGTCAGACACACGTCACGCAACGTGTCGACGTCAGCAGCGCCGGCGCTCAATCGAACGACGACATCGGCTATCTCGCGCGCGTCGCGCTCTCGGCCGACGGCCGCTACGTCGCCTTCGAGAGCTGGGCCTCGAACCTGGTCGCCGGAGACACCAACGCGAAGTGCGACGTGTTCGTGCGCGATCTCGTCGGAGCAACGACGACGCGTGTCAGCGTCGGCGCGGCACTGGCCCAAGCGAACAACAACAGCTTCAGCGTCGCCCTGTCCGGCACCGGCCGTTGGGTCGCGTTCATGAGCGTCGCGACGAACTTGGTCGCGGGCGACGTCAACGGTGTCAACGACGCCTTCGTGCACGATCGTCAGACCGGCGTCACCGAGCGCGTCAGCGTCCGTTCCACCGGCGCGGAAGCCAACTTGCAGTGCAACGGCTACCCGACGCTCAGCGCCGACGGTCGCTTCGTGGCCTTCGAGTCGCTCGCGAACAACCTCGTGGCGCAGGATACGAACGCGGATTGGGACGTCTTCCTGCGCGACCGCCAAACGGCGACGACGACGCGCATCAGCGTCAACTCGTTCGGCGCCCAAGCCCACGGCGCGAGCCGCTCGCCCGCGATCTCCGGCAACGGTCGTTTCATCGCCTTCGAGAGCACGGCGTCGGACCTCGTCGCGCATGACACCAACGCCCGCTCGGACGTCTTCGTGCACGACCGCTTGCCGTGCTCGAACGAAGTCGTGGCCTACTGCGCGGCGAAAGTGAATTCGCTCGGCTGCACTCCGTCGATCGTGTCGAGCGGCACTCCGAGTTCGACGGCCGGCAGCGGCTTCGTGATCGGCGCCGCGCAAGTGCTCGAGCTGCAGAGCGGCGTGCTCTTCTACGGAGTTCACGGCGCCAACGATGTCGCCTTCCAGGGCGGGCGCATGTGCGTTCGTTCGCCCTTGAAGCGCACGGCGGTTCAGACGGCCGGCTCCGGCGGCGCACTGCCCTGCGTCGGCACTTACAGCTTCGATTTCAACGCGCACATCGCCGTCGGCGGCGACGCGGCGCTCGCCATCGGCACGCAAGTCTGGGCGCAGTTCTGGACGCGCGATCCGAGCGCGGTCTCCACCACCGGCTTGACCGACGCGCTGTCGTTCGTGATTTGCGAGTGAGTCGCGCGCGGGCGGCCGTGCGATCGACCGTCCGCGCGAGCGCATAGGCGCCCTCGCGACATTCCGCGCAACGCTTTCGCCGCACCGCGCTCGCGCGACGCGGACGCTTCGCGCATCATCCCGCGTTCGATGAGCAAGACCCGCGAGAGTTTCTTCGTCACCTGCGCCCCCGGACTCGAAGCCTTGCTGCAGGCCGAGATGACCGAGCTGCGGCTCGCGAACGTCGAGCGCCAAGTCAGCGGCGTGTACTTCGAGGGCAGCCTGCACGACGCGTGGCGCGCCAACCTGCACTTGCGCACTGCTGTGCGCGTGATGATGCGCGTCGCGCGCTTCAAAGCCGCCGACGCCGACGAGCTGTACGCCGGCGCGCAATCGATCGACTGGGCGCGCTTCGTCAAGCCCGACGGAACGATCGTGGTCGACGCGCACTCGCGCCACTCGGCGCTCGACCACACGCTGTTCATCGCGCAGCGCGTCAAGGACGCGATCGTCGACGCCATGCGCGAGAAGCACGGCGCGCGACCGAGCGTTTCGAAGGACGGTGCGGACGTCGGCGTGTACGCGCACCTGTTCAAAGACCGCTGCACGTTGCTCGTCGACACTTCGGGCGATTCGTTGCACAAGCGCGGTTGGCGCAAGTTCCAAGGTCGCGCGCCGCTGGCCGAGACGCTCGCCGCC
>CAYHRR010000341.1:0-4978 GCA_964358875.1 uncultured Planctomycetaceae bacterium
GGCCGCTACGCTCGATTCGCCTCCGCCGTTGGTGTCGCCGCCGAAGGCGTCGTCGCCGAAGGTCGTGAAAAAGAGCGGCGACGTGAACGAGCCTTGCGTGTCGAGCGTGCCGTAGACGTCGACGTAGGTACCGACGTTGCGGAACTTGAAAGTCACGCCGGGTCCGATCGTCAGCGTGCGGCCGACGGGCACCGAGAGAATGCTGTTGAGCACGACGACGCCGTTGACACCTGCGCCGCTGCCGATGAACGCGTCGGCGCCAACCGAAGTTTGCGTGACGAGCATGTAGTCGCCGCCGTTGCCCGAAGCGAGATTGCGCGCGACGTAGGGCACCGCGTCGATCGACGCGCCGGTGATCGCGTTGCCGCCGTTGTTGATGATTTGACAGCGCTGGATGCGCGGTTTCGCGGCCGTTCCGTTGAGGTCGACGCCGCTCTGCGAGCCGTCACGCAGCGTGCAGTACTGCGCTGAAATGTCGGCGTTGGTCAGTTCGAGCGAGGCGGTGCCGCCGTATCCCGCGCCGGCAACAGTCGCGTACGTGAGGCTCGACGCGTCCGCTCCGTCGTTGAAAAACAGTCCCCACCATTGACCGCCGGTGACGCCGCTCGCCCCGTCGCCGTTGCTGTCGCCGCCGAAGCTGTCATCGGCATAGGTCGTGAACGCGACGGCATCCGTCGCGGTGCCGTTGGTCAGCAACGTGCCGTCGATCTGCGCGTAGTTGCCGACGGGGAACTTGAACACGACGCCGGCGTTGAGCGTCAGCGTGCCGGCAGCCGGAACGCTCAACACGATCGGGCACACGACGACGCCGTCGATGCCGTTCTCGAAGTTCACCGTCGCCGTGCTGTCGACAAACGCTTCGCTCAAACGCATTTGATTGAACTGATTGCCGGTCGCGCGGCTGTTCGAGAACCCCGCGAGGGCTTCGATCTGCACGCCGTAGAAGGCATAGCCCGAGCAATTCTCGGTCTTGCAACCGGCGGCCGTCGGACGCGCGCCCGTGCTGTTGAGGTCGAAGCCGCCGCTCGACGAATCGATCGCCTTGCAGGCGGTCAGCGTCGCGTTCGAATTCGTCAGCTCGTAGGCCGCTGTTCCGCCATAGCCGGCGTGTCGCACCCACATGCGGTTGAGCGACGACGCGTCGGAACCGTCGTTCAAGAACACGCCCCACCATTGGCCGGGCGAGCCGGCGCTGGCTCCGTCGCCGTTGCTGTCGCCGCCGTAGCTGTCGTCGCCACTGTCCGTGAACACGACCGGATTCGCGTTGGTGCCGTTCGCGTTCAGCGTGCCGTCAACTTGCACATAGTTGCCGGTCGGCAGCTTGCACACGAAGCCCGCGCCGAGCGTCAACGATGCTCCTGCCGGAACGGACACCACGGTCGAGGTCGCGACGACGTTGTTCAGACCGTTCGCCGCGCTCAAGCTCAGGTTGCCTGCCACCGTCGCGTTGCTGACGAGGATGCGGTTGAAGGAGTTGCCGCTCGCCGTCATGCCCGAGAAGCCCGTCAGTCCGTTGAGCGTCATGCCGTACACCGCGCTGCCACCGTTGCTGTTGAAGGCGCAGTTCGTCACGGTCGGCAGCGAATAAGTGCCGTTCGCATCCAGTCCGCCGCTCGAGCCGTTCTCGAAGAGACAGCTGTTGAGCGTCAGGTTCGAGTTCGTCAGCTTCGCCGCTGCGTAGCCGCCGTACCCGGCGAAGCGCAGCGTCATGTAGCTGCACACCGAGGCGTCCGAGCCGTCGGTGAACTGCACGCCGTACCACTGACCCGGAGAGCCGCTCGACGGACCGTTGGCGTTGGTGTCGCCGCCGAGCGAGTCGTCGGCGCTGGAGGTCATCGATACCGGATTGCCCGCCGCGCCTTGCACGAGCAACGTGCCGTCGACGGCGAAGTAGCTTCCGATCGGGAATTTCAGGATCGCCCCGGCCTGAATCGTCAGCGTTTGTCCCGGCGCGATGGAGATCGGTCCGACGACCAGGTGGACGCCCGGGGTGACAGGCCCGGTGGTCGAGTCGGACAGCGCGCCGCTCAAGCTCTGTGCGGTGGCGGGGGACGTCAGCGCCAGCGACGCTGCGACGAGGAACGCGAGGTGGTGAACGGCTTGCATGGTGGTGAGTTCCTGGCGAATCATCCGGGCCCGGATCGAGCCCTGTTGCCGTCGTTTGGCGCGGCGCCGCGCGGCTTGACCGGAAATCTCCGAATACGGAGCCAGGCTCCACCGTCAACTATTCGCCGAGCGCTGCCGACCGCGCCTTTGCGTCCCCGCGAATAGTTGACGGTGGAGCCTGGCTCCGTACTACTGGCGCGCCGCTTGGACGAACTGTCGCGCACGGTCGAGCTCGAGTTCCTCACGCTTTACGCCTCCGACGAGGCCGCGGGGGCGACGCGTTCGTTGGTCGAGTACCTCGCGCTGTTCGCCGGGCACGAGGACACGATCGCTTCCGCGCTGCTCAGTGCGCGCCGCTCGCGTGAGCGCGTGGTGGGCAGCACCGTCGCGGATTCCGCGCGCCGCGTCGGGCCTTTCGAGCTCGTGCGCGAGCTCGGCCGCGGCGGCCAAGGCACGGTGTGGCTCGCCAACGACACGCGCCTGGGTCGCGCGGTCGCGCTGAAACTCGTGCCGCGTTCGCCGTTGTTCGCGGACCTCGCGCCGCGCTTCGAACGCGAAGCGCGCGCTGCATCGCGGCTCGATCATCCGTCGTTGTGCGCCGTGTACGAAATCGGCGCCGACGAGAGCACGGCCTGGATCGCGATGCGCTACGTCGAAGGTGAAACGCTCGCGTCGCGCATCGCGCGCGGCGCAGCAGGACCGCTCGACGAACGCTTGAAGCTGCTCGAGCATGCCGCGCGCGCACTGCATGTCGCGCACGAATCCGGCATCGTCCACCGCGACGTCAAGCCCGCGAACGTGATGGTCTCGACGCGCGGCGAGCCGGTGATCCTCGACTTCGGCATCGCGCGCGACGACGAAAGCGGCGCACCGCTGACCTTGACCGGCGACGCACTCGGCACGCCGGCCTACATGGCTCCCGAAGAGCTGCGCGGCGGCGCGCGACACGCCGATCGACGCGCGGACGTGTGGTCGCTCGGCGTGACGGCCTTCGAGACGCTGTGCGAGCGGCGACCCTTCGCCGAAGCGACGCGCGAGCAACTCGTGCGCGCGATCCTCGAACGCGAGGCGCCCGACGCGCGCACCGTGAAGCCGCAACTTCCGCGCGATCTCGCTGTCGTGCTCGCCACCGCGCTCGAGAAGGACATCGCGCGTCGCTACCAGACTGCGCTCGATTTTGCCGAGGATTTGAGGCGCGTTCGTGAGCACGAGCCGATCCGCGCGCGCGCGGCCGGGCCCGCGTTGCGCGTGCGGCGTTGGGCGCAGCGCAACCCGTGGCTCGCGGTGAGCCTCGCTTCGACTTTCGTCGTGCTCAGCGTCGCGTTGGCCGTGACCGTGAAACTCCTCGCCGACAAGGCCGCGGCGATCCGCGACGTCGCGCAGCTCTCCGATCAGAGCGTCGCGGCGGAGTTGATCGCCGAGGAGCGTGCGCTGTGGCCGGCGCGCGAGGAAACGCTGCCCGCGATCGACGCATGGCTGGCCCGCGCCGGCGAGCTGGTGCAGGGCCGCGAGCGCAATCAGGCCGCACGCGCAACGCTCGCGCTGCGTACCGATCTCGATCCGGATCCGCTGAAAAACGCGGCCGCGCGGGCGTGGTTCGGCGAGCAGCTCGAGAACCTATTGCGCGCGCTCGACGAACTCGCCGCACTGACCGACAAGGTGCGCGCGCGACGCGAACTCGCAGCGACCTTGCGCTCGCGTTCGATCGACGCGTTTCGTGGCGAGTGGGAACGCGCCGCGCAGAACGTCGCGGCCGACGCGCGCTTCATGGGGCTCGCACTCGCGCCGCAAACCGGCCTCGTTCCGCTCGGACCGGATCCGCGCACGAAACTCGAGGAGTTCGCGGTGCTCGAGAGCGGCTCGCTGCCTGAGCGCGCGATCGACGGAACTCTGGCGATGCGCGGCGCGAGCGCCATCGTGCTCGTGCTCCTGCCGCCGGGCGCATTCGACCTCGGGTGTGAGCTGCCGAGCGCCGCGAAACCCGTGGGCTCGCCCAACGTCGATCCCCACTGCGGCCGTTGGGACGGTCCGATCCTGCACGTCGCGTTGAACGCGTTCTTCATCGGCAAGTACGAGCTCACGCAAGGTCAATGGCTGCGGCACACGGGCGTCAATCCGTCGCTCTATCAGGGGCGACACTCGATGGTCAGCGTCGAGGATCCGCTGCGCCATCCGCTGGAAGGAGTCGATCACGCGGAGCTCGCGCGCGGGGCTCGCGAGCTCGGGCTCAGCTTGCCGACCGAGGCGCAGTGGGAATACGCGACGCGCGCCGGAACGACGAGCGTGTGGCCTACGGGCGACGACCCGGCGAGTCTGCAGGGCTACTGCAATCTCGCGGACCGTTTCGCGAAGGCCAACTCGGACAGCGTCAATTGGGACTTCACGGACCTGATCGACGACGGTTTCGTCGCGCACGCTCCGGTCGGATCGCTCGCGCCGAATCGCTTCGGTTTGCACGACACGTTGGGCAACGTCGCCGAGTGGTGCCTCGACACGTGGGAGGACTACAGCAAGGTCGAGCCGCGCGCGGGCGACGGATTTTTCGCCGGCAACGAGAGCACCAGCGTGGTGCGCGGCGGGACTTTCGCGGACGACGTGCTCGCGCTGCGCAGCGCCGGTCGGCGCGGCTTTCCGCCGAATCTCGCCGCGCACGATTGGGGTGGCCGCGTCGCGCGCGCGCTCGAATGACGAGAGCGTCGCGCGGGAGCGAGCGCACATCGACGTGGCGGCCGCGCTCGCGCGAGTGAGGCGCGCACGGCGTGACTTTATGCGCAACGCTGAAGGTGTTTCGAAGCGCGCTGTGTACGTGTGCGACGCGCTACGGTCGCCACGCACGCGCTCGCACCCGCTCACGCACTCACGCACTCACGCG
>CAYHRR010000342.1:0-4976 GCA_964358875.1 uncultured Planctomycetaceae bacterium
AGCTTCGAGAAACGACGGCGTGCGTCCGTTACGTGCGCGGTGCTGCTGCTCTCGCACGCGACGGCGGAGTGGCTCGAGCTGCGCCCCGACGGCGCTGCCCTCGTGGGCTCAAGCCCGGTGCTGGGAAGTGCGCCCGAAGACGTCGCCAAGGCGGCGGTGGCCGCGATGCGTGCCGCAGGAGGGACGGAGCGACGCATCGTGTTGGCGCTGTCGGGGCAACTCGCCTTGCAGCGCACACTCGTGCTTCCCGATCTGGCACGCAAGGAACTCGCGCGTGTCTTTCCGCGCAAGGCGGCGGCGCTGCTCGAGTGCGCGCAACAGGATGTGCTCTACGCGGCCTTGCCGATCCAGCGCGAGCGTCAAGGCGCGGAAGCGGCCGCAGAACAGAAGTGGCAGCTCGTCGCGCTGCGTCGACCGTTCATGCTCGCGTTGCGCAAGGCCTTGCGTCGTGAACGCATTCAGGTCGCGCGCGTCGTCAGCGCGCCGCTGGCACGCTTGTGCGAAGCGCAGCGTCTGCGCGACGACAGCGAGAAGGCTTGCATCGTGGTCGATGTCGAACGCGACGGCGTCGCGGTCAGCCTGATCGCCGGCGATGCGCTGCGCATGCAGAACCGCATCATCGGATCCTTCGAGTCGGTGCCGACGATGGCGCTGTCGTTGATCCAAGAGATCAAGTCGTTCGACGGTTTCTGGCGCAAGGCCAGTCGCGGCGATGGAGTGCGGCAGGTCGTCGTGCTCGGCATCGACACGGAACGCGCCGGGCTGTTCGCGAACGCGGTCGCCCACGCGGTGCCCGACGCGAAGGTCGTGCGTCGGCCGACAGCGCCGGCGGCGAACTCGGGCGCCGAAGCCCTCGGCGTCGGTCGCGTCGAATCGATCGCAGCCTGCGCCGCCGATGGGCCGTTCAATCTCGATCTGACGCTGCACCTTCCGGCACGGCACACCTACGTCGCGACGCTGGTCGGTTGCCTGCTCCTCGTCACCGGAGGTGTCGGCACCGTGCTGTATCGAAACCTCTCGCAATCCTTGACCGATGTCCTCGAGCATCAGCGCGCCGCCGAAATGCACAGCGCCGATCTCGAGCACCTCAGCGAAGCCAATCGCGCCACCGAGGCGATGCTCGCGCAAGCCCAGGCCGAAATCGAACGCCTGGTCGCGTTGCGTTTCACGGGCGTGCCGTTGCGCGGCGCCGTCGAGGACGCGCTGCGCGCCGTGGGCAACGACGCCGCACTGCTGACCTTCGCCGCAGAGCGCTCGCGCGGGCAAGGCGAGGTGCGCGTCACGGGATTGGTCGAGCCCGACCCGTTGACGTCGATCACGGCGCTGACTCAAATCCAATCGGCCTTCGAAGCGAGCCCACGCTTCGCCAACGTCGTCATGGGCGCGCCGAGCGTGTCGCGCACGACTTCGCAGCAGGCGCGCGAGACGGCCGTGCCGCTCGGCTTCGAGCTGCGCGCAGCATGGGAGCTCCAACCATGAAGTTTTCGGAGCCCACGCGCATCGGCAACTTTCAGCGCGGCTTCGCGACGCGCGGCGCGCAATTGGTGTTGCCGGCACTGTTGTCGATCCTCGCGCTCGGCGGCGTGACCGCGCGTCCGGCGCTCGACATCACGGCCGCTCGCGCAGCGTTGTCGCGCAGCGCCGAGCGCGTCCGGCTCTACGAAACGGAGCTCGCGCTCAACGAACGCTACGAAGCCGAACAACTGTTGCCGGCCGCGACGGAGTTGTTGGCCCACGCGCGCGCGAAGATTCCCGAGGAGTGCTCGAGCGTCGTCGCCCACGGTGTGGTGCGCATCGCGGCCGCAAACGTCGGCATGCAGTTCGAGCAACTGCAAGTCGCGCTCGACAAGGATGTCGGCGTCGAACAGCTCGACAAGCCCATCGCGGCGCTCCAAGTCTCGCTGGGCGGCACGGCTCGTGTCGCGCAGATCACCGCGTTGATCGACGAACTGAAGCGACTCGGTTTTCCGACGTGTGTGTTCGAGGTCTCGCTGCGCCGCGCCGCCCCGGCGGAGCGCGAATTCGAGTTCCACCTCGATCTCGGACTCTTGCACTTCACCCATGCCCGACACGCGGACGCACCCTCCGGACCGCAGGAACAGCCGTGAATCCCAACCTCAAGAAAATCGTCTACGGATCGGTCCTGGCCGGTTCTTTCGCGTTGCTCGTGCCGCAGTTGCTCGATTCGGGCAAGGCGCCGTCGCGACCCGCTCCGCTCGAACTCGCCGCCGACGGCGTGCCGCTGCAACAAGTGCCGCCTCCGTCGAACTCGCAGCCCTCGCTCGCGGGCTTCGGAGTTCCCGACGCGGCAGCGGCTGCAGCGACGGAGCCCGTCGTCGAGGATGGTGTCGACGAAGGTATCGCGAGCGCGCCTGACGCTGCGCACGCTGCGCCGCTTGCGGGAGTCCAAGCACCGAATGCGTCCAACCCCGTGGCGAGTGCGGCAGCAGCCGGCGGCTCCTTGGATCGACTGCGCGAGGCGCTCGCGAAACTCGACGCCGTCGACCAAAACGAATCGATCGTTCGTCCCAACGCCGGGCGTCGCAATCGTGTCGCTCGCCGCGAACCGAGCGACGAAGCGGCGACGGAGCCCACCAAACCCCCGCCGCTCGAGCTCGCGCCGTTGCGACGCGACGACGAGTCGACGGATGCGCTGAACGACTATCTCGCGAAGCAACCGCTGTGCGGCTTGATCCGCGGCGAGCACGACTCCGCTGCGATGTTCGGTGGTCGCGTGGTGCGCGTCGGCGATCGGTTGACGCCGGGCGGTGCACGCGTGACGCGCTTCGATGCGCGCGGCGTGATCGTCGACCTCGACGGTCGCGAAGTGTGCGTCGAACTGCCTTCGATCCAACCGCGCGCCAAGGTCAAGTCCGGTGACCTCGGCGACGGCAGCGACGGAGTGAAACCCGACGGGGGAGACGGCACGTCTTCCGACGGCGGCGGCTCGAGCGCGCCGAGCCTCGGTGGCGCAGGCAAGACAGATCTCGAAAGCGTCGTCGAAGCACTCGGCAAGCAGGAGAGTCCGCAATGATCACGCACCGAATCGCGCTCAGCGCCGCACTCGTACTCGGCGCGTGCCAAGCCGTGGCTCCGACGATCGCGCAGCGTGAAGGGACGAGCACGTTGCAGCCCGACGACGTGCACGTCTCGATGGCCGAGGACTATCCCGACGACCTCGCTCAAGTCCCCGACGCGCTCAGCTCCGACACGCCGAGCGTTGCGCCCGACGTCTATGTCGCGCCGCACATCGGCGGCGACGAGAAGCTCCAGGTGGAGTTCCGCAACGCGCCGCTCTCGCAGGTCGTGCACTTCATCGCCGACCACGCCGGGCTCAATGTGTACATCGATCCGACGATCGACCGCAGCATCGACGTGTCGTTCAAAGCGATCACCATCGACGCAGCGTTGCAGTCGCTGCTCAACCGCAACGGCCTGCGCCTGATCGAAGATCCTCCGGGCGTGTACTGGATCGACGTCCACGACGGCACGCAGGCCAAGACCGCCGCGTTCACCGTGCAATCGATCGACGCGACCGATGTCGAAGCGAACCTGAAGCTGTTGATCGAGCCGACCAGCGCGCTGGTCGTCGACGCCAAGCAGAACCTGATCGTCGTGCGCGGCACGCAGAGCGACGTCGATATGGTGCGCGACTATCTCGAACGCGCCGACCGCCTGCAGCGGCAGGTGCTGATCGAGGTGCGCATCCTCGAAGTGACGCTCGGCGACAAATTCGAGCTCGGCATCGCCGGCGACGCACTCGGCTCGATCGACGGAACGCTGTTCACGTTGATGCAGGACTTGTCGACCGGCGACGACAGCTTCACGACCGAGATCAACTCGCCCGACGGCGACATCAACGCGACGATCAACGCGATGCGCCGCTTGACGGGCACCGATCTGGTCAGCTCGCCGCGCGTGCTCGCTTTGACGGGCACCGAGGCCTCGGTCGAGGTGATCCAAGAAGTGCCCTACGTCAACGTGACCAGCACGCAGAGCGGCACGACCGGCGGCGTCGGCACGAGCGTCGTCGAGCAGGTGATGTTCAAGGAAGCCGGCGTGAAGCTGAAGGTCACGCCGACGATCCAGGAGGGCGGCTCGATCCACATCAAGATCGACCAGGAACTCTCGGAGGTCGTCGACACGTTCAAGGACATCCCGGTGATCGACAAGCGCTTCTTGAAGACGGATTTCCTCGTGCACGATCGCGCCACGGTGGTGCTCGGCGGCTTGATGCAGAACAAGCGCACCGAAGTCGACCAAGGCGTGCCCGGGTTGATGGACATTCCCGTGCTCGGGCGCTTGTTTCGCAGCGACGACGACCAACTCGGCAAGCGCGAGATGTTGATCTTCGTCACGCCGCGCATCGTCGACTCGAAGGAAGCCGCGCGGCTCACGAACACGTTCAAGCGCGTCTACACCGATCGCATTCGCGCCGACGGCGTGCATGCGAACGCGGACGCGGACACGGAGAAATGAGCGAGCCGAAGGCCAAGCAGCGGCTGGGCGACCGGCTGATCGAGCGCGGACTGGTCACCAGTCAGCAGCTCGGCGTCGCCTTGTCCGAGCAGAAACGCGCTCACCGTCCGCTGGGCCAGATCCTGGTCGGCCTGGGCTTTCTGCGTCAGGAGACCGTGGCCGAATTCTTGGCCGAGGACCTCGGCCTCGAGTTCTTGCGCGCCTATGAAGTCGAGCCCGATCCCTTGGTCGTCGCCGCTGTCGACCGCGAGTTCGTGCGCGCCAACGGCGCCTTTCCGATTCGACTCGAGCACGACGTGCTGCTGGTCGCGATGGTCGATCCGGACAACCCCGAGAAGCTCTCGGGTGTGCGCGCGCGCTTTCCCTATCCGCTGAAAATCGCGGTGATGACCGAGGGCGACGTCAACTCGCTCGCGCGGCGCTTGATGCCCGACGCCGAAGGTCAGGTCGCGCAGGTGTTCGAGTCGCTGCGCAGCGCGGTGGACACCTTTGGCGAC
>CAYHRR010000343.1:0-4970 GCA_964358875.1 uncultured Planctomycetaceae bacterium
GCGGGTCGCTACGTGATTTCGCGCGACGAGCCGCTCGCGCTCGATGCGACGCGCGAGCGCCGCGCCGCAGCTCGGGATCTGCTGACGCGCCTCAACACAGTCTTCGAAAGCTGGATCCGCGAAACGCCCGAGCAATGGTGCTGGCATCAACCGCGCTGGAGTGCGCGACCCACTGCAAGCGCCGCGCACCTCGTGCCGCTCGCGGCTCGTCGCAAACGTGCGCGCTCGTGAAGCACGAGTGCGAGCGACGGCGGCGCGAGACCGTTGTATTGCTGTGCCCCACGGCAGCTCGAGCGCACTTGCGTTTCGCGCGGCCGAACGCGCTCCGTCGGCGCAGCGCGCGCCCGAACGCGCTCAGTGCACGAGGTCCTTCTTGAACGAAGTGTCCTCGCCGAAATTCTGCGTCCAGTAGTTCGCCGCGACGGCGCTCGCCATCTCGCGGTGGCCGGGCATCAGGATGTTGCGGTGGTGGCCGCTCGAATGCAGCCAGCCGTCGTGAGCTGCCTGGGGATCACCACCGACCATCGCGCAGTTCTCGCTGACGCCGCCGGTGTAGCCGGCGAGCTTCATGCGGTCGAAGGGCGAGTACCGCGCCGGATCGCCCTTCTCGAAGTGGCCGAAATCACCGGTGTTGGCCATGTATTCCGAGTGGCCCTGCGCCGCGACTTGGATCTTCGGATTCCAGGCCAACGCGCAGCGCCCCATCAAGGTGCGGTAGCGGTTGGTGATGCGCACTTGGTCCATCTCGGCGCTCGAAGGCAGCATCGCGGGCGGATCGGTCTTCGTCTTGGCGAGCGCGCTCCACACGCGTTCGTTGAGCTCGTTGACCGAACGGTCGTAGGCCAGCGCCTGCGCTTCGGCCGCGTTCCAAGCGAAGCTCGCCAAGTCGATTTCGTCGAGCGCCGGATCCTGCACGAGCGCGTAGCTCGCGATCGTGGCCGGCCAAGTGAACTCGAGACCGAGCTCGCGATAGGTCGCCTCGCACCAAGTCAATTCGTCCGCAGCCGCGCGAAAGTCCTTGGCGACCTTGATCGGCTTCGAGCGCGCCCAGATTTCGCGCACGGCGCTGACGAGTTCGTCGACGCGGTGTTGCGCCTTGGCGTAGTCGCCGGCGGTGTTGGGCGGCTCGGGCGGAGCGTAGGGATAGAAGTAGATGCGCTCGTCGAAGATCAGCTTGAGCGCAGCGGTGCGTGCGTCGTCGAGCTCCTTGCGCAGTTCGCCCAAGGCCGTGAGCTGCACCAAGGTGCGGCCGCGCTGCACGTCTTGCAGCGCCGCCGTCAAGCGCTGGTGCAGCACGCGCTGCGTCGTCACCTCGCTCGCACCGCGCGACAAGGCCCGGAACGCGTCGTCACGCTGCAGTTCGTCCGCCGCCAAGAAAGCTCGCACGAGCAGCGCTTCGTCGACGGCTCGCTCGGCGGTCGCGGTCGCCGCGCGCGTCACCCAGCGTCCTTTTTCGAGTAGGTGGCGCTCGGTCGCTCCGAGTCCGCCGCGCGCGCGGTCGACGATGTTCGCCGCATCGACGCCGGCGATGTCGCCGCGCGCGACCATCTCGGCGAGTTGTTCGAAGGCGCGCTCGCGCTCGGAATCGTCGGCGCCGCGCAGCGTTTCGCAGATCACGCCGCGCCGCGCGACCTGCGAGAGATCGAGCAGCGCGACCACGCGTTGCAGCACATCGAGCGACAGCTTCGGCCACGGCGTCAGCGCGCCCTGTTGCGTGAAACCGACGGCGTCGACCAGCTCGACACCGAGATTGCGAAACACCTCGGGTCGCGCCGTGAACGCTTCGATCACTTCGTCGCGCAGCTCCATGCGCGAACGCAGATCGCCGGCTTCACCGATGCAGTCGTCGCGCATGTCGCCGGGCTCGAACTTGCCGCACGCGCGCATCCAACACTTCTGCGCGAACGAAAGATCGTCGCGCAGCACGGCGTCGCGCGCCATTTGCGCGAGCTGGTCGGCGCTGACGTCCTTCGGAATGACCTGCGGCGCCGGTGCTGCGCGCCGCGTTCCGCCGCCGACATCGGCACCGGCTCGCGCCGTGCTCGCGGAGTCCGGTCGCGCCGCCGGATCGTGCGCTGTTCGTTCGCGGATCTGTGCGGCGACCGTGCGCAACTCGTCGGCGAGCGCGAGCTCTGCAAAGCGCGGCAACTGCTCTTGCAACCATTCATCGGCGAAGCGCGCGCCGCGATCGCGTTCGAATTCGAGCGCGCGGCGCTGAGTCGACTCGGCATCGGCCCGCGATTGCAGCTCGAGCTTGCGGCGCAGCACGTTCAGCTCCCCCGCCGTTTCCGGTGGCGCGTCCGCGAACGGCGCCAGCAATTTTCCGGCCTCGAACCAGCGTTGTTCGCGCAGCGCTTTGTCGAGTTCGCCGCGCACCGCATCGAGCTGCTGCCGGGCTGCGGAAACGCGCGCGCCGTTCGGATCGTGCTTGACCCCGTACTTCGCGGCGTACTCGGCGAGCCTCTTCACACCCTCGTCGACGCTGCGCAGCACTTCGGGATCTCGATCGCCGTGACCGAGCGCTTCGATGCTCGCGCGCAGTTCGTCCGGCTCGTGGCTACCGACGCGCTCCACGGTCGCGGCGATGACCGCGGCAACCTCCGAGCGCCGCGCGCGCAGAGCGGCAATCTGCTTGCGCGTGGCCTGCGCCTCGGCGCCGTCGACGAGCGCGACCTGACGTTCGGCCTTGTCGAGCTCGTAATTCGCGAGCGAAGTGCGCGCCGCGGCCAGATTCTCGGCGTCACGGCTGCAAGCGGCGAGGGTGAGCAGAAGCAGCGCTGCAATGAAGTGGAGGCGCATGTGTCGAGGTTCGGCGGCGAAGCAGGTTACCTGCGTCGGCGCATTTGGTCACCGATTCGACGCGCGCCGGATGCTCGAAAAGCACGCGCTCGCCCCACCCTGTGCGGCGCAGTAGCTTCTGCGCCGATGAACGCGCACGCGACGCAGGGCAGCAGCGGTGATTTGGATGCACTCGACGACGCGTACGCGCGCCTGCACACGGCGAAGGAGGACGCCTTCTGGAGCGCGAAGATGGGGCTCGAGGCGGACGCGGCGCGCGCGCAGACGAAGCTCGACGAGCTCGACATCGAAGTGCAGCGCTTCCTGCAGGATCCGACGCGCCTCGCATATGCGCGGGCCCTGCAGGCCGAGGCTGTGGCGCCCCAGGTGCGCGTGCGCGCCGACGGCTGGGTGCGCACCTTCGAAGCCCATGTGATCGACAGCTCCGCGGCGCGCGACCTGGCGGCGGAGATCGTCGGCGACGAAGGTCGGCTCGAGCACGCGCGCGGCGAAATGGAGCTGGGCTACACCGATCCGCGCGCCGGTTTCACGCGCGCGAGCAGCGTCAAGCTCGCCTCGATGTTGCGCTCGGAGCAGGACGAGACGCTGCGCCGCGCCGCCTGGGACGGCCTGCGCTCGATCGAGAACTTCGTGGTCAGCCGCGGTTTTCTCGAAGTCGTCGCCAAGCGCAATCGGCTCGGACGCATGCTCGGCGCGCAGGACTACTACGACTGGAAGACGCGCCGCGTCGAGTCGATGTCGAAGGCCGAGGTCTTCGCATTGCTCGACGAACTCGAGGTGAAGACGCGCGGCTCGGCGCTCCGTGCGGTCGAACACTTGCGCGCGAAGCACGGCACGGGTCGCGTGACGCCTTGGAATTTTCACTTCCTCGTCAGCGGCGACACGGCGCGCGAGCAGGATCCGTATTTCCCCTTCCGCGAAGCCGTTTCGCGTTGGGGCCGCTCCTTCGCCGCGCTCGGCATCCGCTATCAGGGCGCGACGCTCGTGCTCGATCTCGTCGATCGTCGCGGCAAGTATGAGAACGGCTTCATGCACGGTCCGGTCGTCGCCTGGCGCCGCGGCACCGAGCGCATCCCCGCGCGCATCCACTTCACGGCCAACGCGATTCCGGGCATGGTCGGCAGCGGCCACCGCGCGATGGCGACGTTGTTCCACGAGGGCGGCCACGCCGCGCACTTCGCCAACATCGACATGCCCAGTCCGTGCTTCGGCCAGGAGTTCGCGCCGACCTCGGTGGCCTTCAGCGAAACGCAGAGCATGCTGTGCGACAGTTTGCTCGACGACGCCGATTGGCAGCACCGTTACGCGCTCGACCTGAGCGGCGCGCCGATGCCGCTCGACTTGATCGACAAGGCCATCGACGCGCAGCAACCGTTCGCGGCCTGGAATGCGCGCGCGATGCTCGCGGTGTGCTACGGCGAGAAGGCGATCTACGAGATCCCCGACGACGAACTGACGCCGGAGCGTGTGCTCAAAGAACTGCGCGAAGTCGAGCGGCGCTTGTTGTTCCTCGAGCAAGGCAGTCCGCGGCCGATCCTCGCCGTGCCGCACCTCTTGGCAGGCGATTCGAGCGCCTACTACCACGGCTACGTGCTCGCCGAGATGGCCGTGCACCAAGCGCGCGCGTTCTTCATCGAGCGTGACGGACATCTCGTCGACAACTGGCGCCTCGGGCCGACGCTCGCCGACGCTTGGTGGAAACCGGGCAACAGCATCGCCTTCGAAAGCTTCGTGCGGCGCTTGACCGGCACCGGACTTTCCGCGCACGCCTTCGCGCACCACGTCGAGCGTGGTGCCGACGAAACCAAGCGTGAAGCGCGCGAAGCGGTCGAACGGCTGGCGCGCGTGCCGCACTCGACGCGTGCGGTCGAGCTCGACGCGTCGATCCGGGTCGTGCACGGCCGCGAGCAAGTGGCCGAATTGCGCGGGGATTTCGCAGCCTTTTCCGACCGGTTCGCGCGCTGGATCGACGCCTCGACGGCGGCCCAGGCCTGAACGCCATGGAGCCGCGTCGCGCATTCGAGGGGCTGCGCCTTGTCGCGCTGTTCGCCGTCGGATTGCTCGTCGGATTGCATTACGCGCGCATGGGCTACATGCCGCTCGATCAATCGATTTGCTTCGACGGCGGTTGGCGCGTGCTGTGCGGCCAGATTCCGCTGCGCGACTACACC
>CAYHRR010000344.1:0-4963 GCA_964358875.1 uncultured Planctomycetaceae bacterium
GAAGTCGAGGCGAAGCCCAGTGACGAGCCCAGTGACGAGCCCCGTACCGAACTTGGCGGCGAACTCGTGCGCGGCGAGCGCGCGCTGTACCTCCCCCACCTCGCGGCGAGCGAGCGCGGGCTGGCGGCGAACGTCGCACGCCTGCTCGAGCGCCGTGACGTGCGGGCGTTGGCCGGCGAGCGCGAACTCGCCGCCTTCGAACGCTCGAGCGGCTTCGAACTCGACGCCGATCAACGCTCGGCGGTGCTCGGTTTGCTCGCCGCGCCGCTCGGACTCCTGACCGGCGGTCCCGGCGTCGGCAAGACGACGATCGTGCGTTGCGTGGTCGCCCTCGCCGAAGCTGCGGGAGCGCGCGTGCTGCTCGCCTCGCCGACCGGCCGCGCCGCCAAGCGCCTCGCCGAAGCGACCGGCCGCGAGGCGTCGACGATCCACCGCATGCTCGGCTACGACCCCGAACGCGGCGCCTTCGCGCACGATCAGCGCAAGCCGCTCGAAGCTGACTTCGTCGTCGTCGACGAGATCTCGATGCTCGACGTCGTGCTCGCGCATCACCTGTTCAAGGCGATCGATCCCAACGCGCGCGTGGTGCTCGTCGGCGACCCCGATCAACTGCCGTCGGTCGCGCCGGGCAACGTGCTCGGCGATCTGATTCGTTGCGGCGCCATCGCGACGTTCCGTCTGACCCACATCCATCGCCAAGGTCCGGGCTCGCGCATCGTGGCGAACGCGCACCGCATCCTGCACGGCGAGCAACCGGTGCTGCCGTCGCGCGGCGACACCAGCGGCGATTTCTATTTCTTCCCGGTCGAGGACGCGCGCGCCAGTGCGGAACGCGTGGTCGAAGTCGTCACCGAACGCATCCCGCGCAGCTTCGGTTTCGATTGGGTCGAGAGCGTGCAGGTGCTCGCGCCGATGTACCGCGGCGAGTGCGGCGTCGACGAGCTCAACGAACGGCTGCGCGCGGCGCTCGGCGCGCCCGGCGAGTTGTTCAAGCTCGGCACGCGCTCGTGGCGCGTCGGCGATCGTGTGATCCACACGCGCAACGACTACGACAAGGAAGTCTTCAACGGCGACATGGGGCGCATCACGGCGCTCGATGAAAACGGCGTGCACGTGCGCTTCCCGGAAAAGTCCGTGGCCTACGCGCCTGACGAGCTCGGCGATCTCCAACCGGCCTTCGCGATCACCGTGCACCGCTCGCAGGGCAGCGAATACGACGTCGTCGTGATCCCGCTCGTCACGCAGCACTTCCTGATGCTGCAACGCAACCTGCTCTACACGGCGGTGACGCGCGCGAAGAAGCTGTGCGTGCTCGTCGGCTCACCGCGCGCGCTGCAGATGGCGCTCGACAACGCCGAGCAAGGCCAACGCCTGTCGGGTCTCGCGCGCCGGCTTGCACCGTGACTTGGCGTCAGGGTTCCAAGAAGAGTTCGACGGCGTCGGTCAGGTTGACCTGCGAAGTCGAGCCCGGGTCGCGGCTGTAGTACTGCGCGAAGACGTGCTGGCCCCGAGCGATCTCGCCTGAGCTGCGCGTCGATTTGTCCGACGTTCACTGAGTGAGCCCTGTGGACGGAGCCGTGCGGGCGGGCCAACCACGTGTTTTCGTAGATGGCCACGATCCGCTCTAGAACTGGCCCCGCTCTCGCAATTCGGCCGCGGCCGGCCTTCGAACATCGACGTCGCTCGATGCCGCACCCGTTGTCGACAGAACGCGCCGCTTCGCTGCCGCGTTCAGCGCCGCTCGAGTCGCACTACGCGCACGCGGTCGCTGACGATCGCTGAGAGCCGACCGGCCGACGGCGCTCCGACCACGAAGCCCGCACGCTCCGCGATCAGCTTCGCGAAACCCAACTCCTCGTCCGTCGTCGTCAAACTCGCCACCGGCGCCGCGCGTGCGAGCAATTGCTCCACCAACAACTGCGCGCGAGCGCGCTCCGCATCGAGATCACCGCGTCCCGTCGCGCGCGGCCCGCCGCTGCGTCGGTAGAGCTGATCGTGCAACGCCGGGAACGCGTCGGGATCGGTCAACACACTGACCATCCACACATGGTCGAACTGCGCCACAGGCAAATTTGCAAGCGGTTCCGTCGACGGCTGCGGCAACACGAAGCCCAACTTCGTCGACACGATTTGCAGCGCGCGCACCAACTCCTCGACCTCGTCACCCGCGAGATTCACCCAACACACCTCGCGCCCGAGCACCACGCTCTCCGCCAAGATCGGCGCGAGCTCGGCGACGGCGGCACCGACATAGAGACTGCGCCGCACGCCGTCCTTCGGCAGACCGCCGGCAACGTCGTCGGCGAGTTGCAACCCGACCTCGAGCACGCGCGAGCGCAACTCCTCGTCGAAAAACGTCGAGCCGTCGCCCTCGCAGTAGCTGCGCCCCAGGCGCGCCCAATCGAGTTCGTCGAACAGCGCCGTCAAAGCGGCGCCGAAGTGTTGGAGCTCGGTATTCATTGCACGCGCACCGTTTTCGCCTGCTGACCTGCGCAGCACAAGAGCGGAAGATGCGCCGGAACCGTGCCCACGCATCGCGGTTGCTGCGATGCACACGCCTCATCCACTCCAACGAACCCTCGAAGCACCTTCACGAATCGCCATGCGCAAAATTGCTCTGCTCACCGTTGTCGCCGTCACCTTGATCACCGTCTTCACCTTCGCGAGCGCGCGCGCGACGGCCCATCCGCGCGTCCAGGGCGGCGGCAGCAAGCTCGAGGGCTTCATGGGCGAGATCGACGGCGTCGTGAAGGCGCTCGAGAAGGTGGTCGAGTCCAAGACCGGCCTCGCCGCGACGATGGCCGACGTGATCAAGCTCCAGAAGCTCGCCATCGATGCCAAGAGCGAACTGCCGAGCGCGCTCAGCTCGATCACGGAAGCGAAGGCGCTGAAGAAGGCGACGCTCTCCTACAAGACGCAGATGCAGAACCTCGTGCGCGCGTCGCTCGACCTCGAGACGGCGGTGCTCAACGAGGACGTCAAGGGCGCGGCCAAGGCCTTGCGCGAGTTCGACAAGTTGAAGTCGGCGGGCCACAGCGAATTCCGCAAGGAAGACGGCAAGTAGGTCGCGCCGCGCGCGTTCACGCGCGATCGATCGCAGTCACTCGCGTTCGACACGCTCGACGCGTTCGCGGCGCGGATCGACGACGCGACGCTGCAAATCTCCGGCGCTCTCGATGGTCAAGCGCAGAGCGCGGCCGTCGCCTTCGACCTTGACGATCTGGCCGAGGTGACGGCGCTCGACCTGCACCCAATCGCCGCGACGCCATTCGCGCGGCTCGGCGTTCGCGTCGTCGCCGCGTTCGACGCGCGGCGTGAAGTGCGCCGCACGCCAGCGCGCCGCGTCTGCGCAGACGTCGCAAGCTCCGCACGGCGCAGCCGGCTCCGCTAGCCCGAAATGTCGTGCGATCGTCGCGCGCCGGCATTCCAACGCAGCACCGGCGAAGTGCGCCATCGCGAGCAGGCCTTCGAGATCCGCTCGGCGCTTTTCCGCGCTTCCGACCGCTGCGGGCAACGTGCTCGGCACGAGCTCGCGCACGACGCGCAGATCGTGCGACTCGAACGCACCTTCGATCAGCCCGAGCACTTCGAGCCACTTCAAACTGATCGACACGCGGTTGTCGTGGCGGTTCTTGATCAGCAACTCGTCGCGCAGATCGTCGAGCTCCTTGGTCGCGACGCGCTCGCCCCAGGCGCGCAACGTCTCGTAGACGCCGACCAAGTATTCGCGCGTCGGATTGGCCCACTCGACGAAGTTCTGCTGCAGCGCGAGGTCCTCTTCGAAGTACAGCACCTCGCACCACGCCGGTTTGCCGTCGCGACCCGCGCGCCCGACTTCCTGCGTCCATTGCTCGAGCGTGCGCGGCACTTGCGCGTGCAACACGAAGCGAATGTCCTCCTTGTCGACGCCCATACCGAAGGCGTTGGTCGCGAGCACCACGTCGCGTTCGGAACGCATGAAGCGCGCCTGCATCGCACGACGCTCCTGCGGCGAGAGCTTGCCGTGGTACACGAGGCTCGCGATGCCGGCGCGCTTGAGCTCGATGTGCAGCGCTTCGAGGTCGCGCACGAGCGTCGAATACACGATGCCCGCGCCGCCGATCGCGCGCACGCGCTCGACGAGCAGCGGCAGCTTTTCGTCCTCCAAGTCGATGCGCGTCGCCGCGAAGAACAGCTCCGGTCGTTCGATGCCCGTGCGCACAACGAGCGGGTCGCGCAGCCCGAGCATGGCGACGATGTCGGCGGCGACCTTCGGCGTCGCGGTCGCGGTCAGCGCGATCGTCGGAGGCGTGCCGCAGCGCGCGCGATACTCCGCGAGGCGCGAATAGTCGGGTCGAAAGTCGTGCCCCCACTGGCTGACGCAGTGCGCTTCGTCGACCGCCATGCGCGCAATGCGCAGGCGCGGCAGGAACTCGACGAAATCGGCCGCGCGAAAGCGTTCGGGCGTCACGTAGAGCAACTTCAACTCGCCGCGCGCCGCCTGCTCGAGATGCGCGCGACGGTGCGGCACGTCGAGCGAACTGTTGACGAAAGCAGCGGCGATCCCGCGCTTTTTCAAGGCCTCGACTTGATCCTGCATCAGCGCGATCAACGGACTGATCACGAGCGTCAAGCCTTCGAGGAGCAGCGCGGGCAGTTGGTAGCACAGCGACTTTCCGCCGCCCGTCGGCATGGTCAACAGCACGTCGCGGCCGGCGAGCACGGCGTCGATCACTTCACGCTGCGGCCCGCGAAACTCCGCGTGCCCGAAGCGTTCGCGCAGCACTCGATCGACTTCGTTCACGCCTCACCTCGAAGCGACGCACGACCACGGAGCATCGCGCGCCGGCACAGCTAGGAATACGAGCGCGGTGCGAAACGTCGCGGGTCGAGTTCATCGGGCGGCAACGGCTCGTCGGATTGACCGATGAAGCAGTCGTAGGTCGACCCGTCGCGCGTCTCGATCGAATCGTCCTGCAGGCGA
>CAYHRR010000345.1:0-4956 GCA_964358875.1 uncultured Planctomycetaceae bacterium
CGTCGCTCTCGACGGCACGGGCGACGTGCGCTTGACCGACCCGGCGTTGCACCACTCCGTCGAGCTCGCGCCCGGCGGAAAGCACTTCGTCGACGTCGCGCAAACGCACGACACGCCGCCGACGACGCGCTTGATGGACGGCGATGGCAAGCTCGTGCGCGAGTTGATGGCGAGCGATTTGAGCGAGTTCGACAAACTCGGGTTGAGGCGCGTCGAGCTGATCCGCTACACGGCCGGCGACGGCGCGACGGAGTTGCATGGATTGCTGCACTTCCCGTCGAACTTCGACGCGGCCAAGAAGTACCCGCTGCTGGTCAGTGTCTACGCAGGTCCGGCGACGAACGGCGCGAAGGAGACGTTCACGTTGCCCAGCTCGTTGTGCGAGTACGGCTTTTTGTACGCGACGCTCGACTCGCGCAGCGCCGCCGGTCGCGGCAAACGCTTCCTCGACGCGCTCTACCTCAAACTCGGCGTGGTCGAAGTCGACGACCAAGCGGCCGGCGTCAAATCACTTTGGACACGGCCCTACGTCGACAAAGAGCGCGTCGGCATCTTCGGAACCTCCTACGGCGGCTACGTCTCGGCGCTCGCGCCGCTGCGCTACCCCGATGTGTTCCGCGCCGCGAGCGCGTCGTCGGCGGTCACCGATTGGCGGCACTACGACACGATCTACACCGAGCGCTACATGTGGACGCCGCAGGAGAACGCGGCCGGTTACGACGCGGGCAGCGCGATGAAGTTCGTCGATCAGCTGCGCGGTCGCTTGATGCTTTATTACGGCACTGCCGACAACAACGTGCATCCCAACAACACGATGCAGCTCGTACGCGCGCTGCAATCCGCCGGCAAGAGCTTCGACCTGCAAGTCGGCCCCGACCAAGGTCACTCCGGGCTTTCGACCGAGCGCATGATGGAGTTCTTCATCGAGAATCTCGTGCAGCGCTGAGCGCGCGCGGCGCTCACAGTCGCACGCTGAGGCTGAGCGCGAGCGAGAAGCCGTCCTGTTGCAAGGTGTCCTGCACCAGCTCGGGTCCGACCGGATCCGAATAAGCCTGGTCGAGCACGTTGCGCGCGATCAGCGCCAATTCGACGCCCGGCGCGAGTTCGCGCGCGCGCAACGCGAGGTTCGTTAGCACGTACGCGTCGGCGCTGTCGCCCGCAAGCGTGCGGCGCTCGCCGACGTAGACGGCCTCGACAGCGGCGAGCAGTTGCGGCGTGAAGAACGGCGTCTCGCCGACGAGTTGCAGCACCTCGCGCGGTGAATTCGCGGCGCGCTCGCCGCTGCCCAAGTCCTCGACTTCCTGCAACGCCGCGCTCAAGCGCAAACGCCGCGCGCCCGCGAAGCGCCGTTCGAGTTCCAGCTCGAGCCCGTCGGCCTTGAAGGCATCCGCGTTCCGGTACAGCAGTTCGAAGGTCACCGGATCTTCGACGCGCACGATCAAGTCGTCGATCTCGTAGTGGAACAGCGAGCACGACGCGCGCCAGCCGTTCTCGAACAAGTGCTCGGCCACAGCTTCGACCGACGTGGTCAGTTCCGGCTCGAGCTCGGGCGCGCTCGCGATCAGCCCGACGTTGTAGGTGAGCTCGCTCGCGTTCGGCGCGCGAAAGGCCTCGCCGTACAGCAGCTTGAGCGACGTGCATGCGTCGGCTGCGAACACCAGCGCAGCGCGCGGCGTGAAGCGACCTCCGAAGGACTCGTAGCGATCGAAGCGACCGCCCGCGACGAGGGTCGTGCGCTGCGTGAGCGCGATCTCGTCTTGCGCGAACACGCCCCACTCGAAACTGTCGGAGTGCTCGTCGTAGTAAGTTCCGTACAGCGCATCCCAGCCCTTCTGGTCCTGGACGAAGTTCCAACGCGCGTTGCTGCCGACGGTCAACAGACCGCCGAGCGTCTCGTCGAACGCAAGCTGCGCGTCGAGTCCGAGCGCCTGCCCGATCGCACGATCGCGGAACAGCAAGTCCGGCGGGCCGCCGGCGCCCGTGTCGTCGTAGACGTACCAACCGCCATAGCGATAGTCGGTGTAGTACGTGCGCAGCAGCGCGGAACGGTCCGCGCCGAGGTCGGGCGTCCAGGTCAAGTCAGCGAGGCCGGTCGCGTCGAGCGCGTGGTTCTCATTGTCGTTGAAGACGGTCGAGTAGAAGCCCGTCGGCACGCCCTTTTCGCGCCACGCGTAGGCGGCGTTGAAGGACCAATCGCTCCAATCGAACTGCGTGTGGATCGACCAGGCGCGCTCGTAGTCGGTGCCGCTGGTGTGCCCGCCCGACGGCGTGGTTGCGAACTCGTCGTAGAACAAATCGCGACCGGCTGAGGAGTAGCCGCGCATCGAGACGAGCCATTGCTCGCCGTCGTCGTTTGCACCGCCGAACGTCGCGCGCGACAGATAGGTGTCGTCGCTCGCGATCTCGACGGCGCCTTCGAAGCCGGCGACGTCGCCGCCGCGCCGGCTGATCACGTTGACCACACCGAACAGCGCGTTGCTGCCGTACAGCGCGGAGCCGGGACCGCGGATGATCTCGACGCGCTCGACCAAGGCGGGGTCCACGGGCGCGTCGAAACTGAGGCCGAAGCCGCTGAAGATCGGATCGTTCACGCGGTGCCCGTCGACGAGCAGCAGCACGCGCGAGTTGTAATCACCGGGCGCGAAGAAGCCGCGCACACCGATGTGGCCGTAGGCGCGGTCGTAGGTCGTGTACACACCGGTCACGCTGCGCAGGATCTCGAACAGCGTGCGGTAGCCGTGCGCGCGGATCTCGTCGCCGCTGATCACCGTGACCGATGCGGGCGCATCGAAGGTGCTCTGCGCATGCAGCGAGGCGCTGACCACTTGGTCGATCTCGACCTCCATCAGTTGCTCGAGGTCGAGCTCGGTCAGGTCCTGCGCTGCGCCCGCGGCTTGCGTCGGCGCGCGCGCGAACAGAGCCATGATGAGGGCGACCGGGAGGTGCATGGCGTGGCTTGGGTCCGGGGGCGAACCGACGATGTCAGCACTCGTCGACACGAGCCGCGGCCAGCGTGAGCGAGCTGCGCGCCGCGCTGTCCGAGGATCGGGACGCGCCGCGCTCGAACCACCGTGGGAATCCGGATCCGTGCCGACAACTCGCTGCGCGCGCGACAGCGGCGACAACGCGTAACGCGCAACGCGCATCCAACCTGGCACTGCGCGACGAATCGCAGTTGCTCGCCAACACCGCGACGCGCGCGAATTCCTCGCGCAGCGATGCGCCGATGCTCGATGCGCCAATGAGCCGTTGCGCCGTTCGCGCCGCGCGCTTCGAGCCGTCGCCCCGGCGCCTCGACTTGGAGGCGGCACCCGGACTTGAACCGGGGATAACGGATTTGCAATCCGTCGCCTTACCACTTGGCTATGCCGCCGCGCGCTGGGCCTTGTCGGTCGAGCGAGGGCGCAGAGGATAGCCCTGCCTGGAATCCGGTCAATGCCCCGCGCGCGGGCCGTCAGGCGTAGCTCTCCAAGAACATCCAGACCGCGCGCACGAACACGACGAGCGTTAGTGCCGCGAGTGCGAGCTTGACCCACCGCGCTACGCGACGGCGTGAGTGCAGCCACGCGATCAGCAGGAATGCCGAGCCGAGCGCGATGCCGACCCAGTAGCCGTGGATCATGCGCTCGCGCGGGAACTCCGCGAAGCGTGGATTGCGCACGGCCCACGCGCCGAGCAGCACCCAGCCGACGAGTGCAGCGACGAGCCACGGCAAGGCGCGGCGCTTCAACAGGCCGAGGAGACCGAGCAGCGGCAGCAGCAGCAGCGTGACGAAGGCGATGAAGGCGTCGACGAAGGCTTCCACGTTGCGCGGGATCGGAGCAGCGCCGCTGGTGCAGTTCAAGCGCGTCGCGGCGCGCCACGTGCGAGCGTCAGCGCTCGATGCGCCGGCCTCGGACTGTGGAGCGCGCAACGCAAGCTCCCGCGGCTGCACGAGCGTGCACAGCACTCTTCGAGTTCGGATCCGATCCGAATCGTCGGCGGCTAGCGCCCCGGACGGTAGGACGAGCCGGCTTGGAAATACGCGCGCACTTCGGCGAGGAAGTTCGCGCTCGCACGGGTCGCCAGGATCTTGAGCTGTTGCTCGGCGGGCACTTGATAGTCGGCCTCGCGTTCCCATCGACCGCCGCCGAGTTCGCGCCGCGAGCCGCTGTCCCATGCGACGCGCAGATCCTCGAGCGCGCCGACGAGTCCGGCGCGGTAGTAGCGATCGAGGAACGTCACCGTCCCCCACGCCGCGTGCGCAGCGCGCTCGTCCCATACGCCGCGCCGCAACCTGCCGAGCTCCGCCATCGTCGGCGCGCCGACGGACCATTCGAGCTTCAGCTGTTTGTCCCAGCCCGTGTGCTCGCCGACCGCGACGAAACCGCTGCGGTAGGGAAAACAGAAGATGCCGCGCTTCACGCTGAGTTCGACGCTCCACGCCCAACCTTGCAGCATCCAATAGGGCTGCCGACCGAAACGGCGCATCAGCGACAACTCCGCCGCGCGGTGCAGGACTTCGTTCTCGGGATTCCACTCTTCCTGACCACTCGCGCCGAGCACGACGGCGCCGGCGAGCGGTTCTTCGAGCGCGAAACCCGGCAGGTCCGCCGCGCTCGCGCGCCACGGCGCCAAGTACGGTGCGAGCTCGACCATGCGGTCGAGCAACGCGGCGTGCTCTATGTCATCGGCGAGGATGAACAGCACGAAGGTCTCGCTGTCGAGCGCGTGCGTGCCCGCGCCCCAGGTCGTCGTCGTCGCTCCGGGAGTTTCCCCCGGCTTCCCCGGTGGCGCCGTTGTCGGCGGCGCGCCGCCGTCAGGGTCTTCCGGAATCGCGCCGCCGGCGCCCTTGGGCTTGGGTAGCGGTGCGCCGGGCGCGCCTTCGCGAGCCGGTGCCGGCAAATGCTCGTCGAGCATGCGCAGCGCATTCTCCGCCGCCTTGACCCACTTGCCGGCACTCGCATCGGCGCCGAC
>CAYHRR010000346.1:0-4948 GCA_964358875.1 uncultured Planctomycetaceae bacterium
AGTTGCCTCGGCGCCGACGGCGGCGCGAACTTGATGGACGAGCCTCGGCCCGGCTCGGAGAAGGCGCTGCGGTGACGGCGTCGTCCGCACGCAGCGTGCTCGTCACGGGCGCGGCGGGAATGCTCGGCAGCGAGTTGCTCCTCGGGGTTCCCGCGGGACACGAAGGCGTCGGCACCGATTTGCTTTCCGGTCCGAGTGTCGCCGCCGCCGGCGTCGACTTGTCGGACGCTGCCGCCGTCGAGCGTGCTTGGATCGAGCACGGACCGTTCGTCGGCGTGATCCACTGCGCGGCCTACACCGCGGTCGACAAGGCCGAAGAGCAACCGGACTTGGCACGCAAGGTCAACGTCGATGCGAGTCGCGTCGTTGCGCAGGCTTGCGCGCGCCACGGAGCGCAGCTCGTCGCGGTCTCGACAGACTTCGTTTTCGACGGCACGAAGACGACGCCCTATGTCGAGAGCGACGCCGCAGCGCCGCTCAGCGTGTACGGCGTGACCAAACTCGACGGCGAACGCGCGACGCTGGCTGCACATCCCGCGGGCAGTGCGATCGTGCGCACGCAGTGGTTGTACGGACCGCGCGGCAAGCACTTTCCGCGCACGATCGTCGGCTTCGCGCGCGAGAAGGGCCGCCTCAAGGTCGTCGCCGATCAGTTCGGCGCTCCGACGACGACACTCGAACTCGCGCCGGCCCTGTGGGACGTGCTGCTCGCACGCGCGACAGGCATCTACCACGCCGCCTGTCCGGGGTCGTGCAGTTGGCACGGCTTCACGCGCGCGATCCTCGACGAATGCGGCCTCAAGCAAGTTGTGCTCGAAGCCTGTGACACGAGCGCCTTTCCCAGGCCGGCCCGTCGTCCGGCCTACAGCGTGCTCGATTCCTCCAAGCTCGCCGCGTTGCGCGGTCGCCCGATGGCGCCCTGGCGCGAAGCCCTGAAGAACTACCTCGCGGTCGAACCCCTATGACGCGCACGTTGATCGTCACCGGTGGCGCCGGTTTCATCGGCTCCAATTTCATCCACATGCTCGTCGGCTCGCGCCCGAGTTGGAAGATCGTCAACCTCGACGCTCTGACCTACGCCGGCAACCTTGAAAATCTGGTCGAGGTCGAGCAGCACAAGGGCTACGCCTTCGTGCACGGCGATATCACGCAACGCGCCGACGTCGACAAGGCCTTCGCAGCCGCAGCGAAGTTCGGCGGCAAGGTCAGCGTCGTGCACTTCGCGGCCGAGAGTCACGTCGATCGTTCGATCCAGTCGGGTCTACCCTTCGTCATGACCAACGTCGCCGGCACGCAGGTGCTGCTCGACGCCGCGCGCGCGCACGGCATCGAACGCTTCGTCCACGTCTCGACCGACGAGGTCTACGGCTCGCTCGGCGCGAGCGGGTTCTTCACGGAGGACACGCCGCTGCAACCGAACTCGCCCTACTCGGCGAGCAAGACGGCGAGCGACCTGCTCGTGCGCGCTGCGATCCACACGCACGGTTTCCCGGCCGTGATCACGCGCTGCTCGAACAACTACGGGCCCTACCAGTTCCCCGAGAAGTTGATTCCCTTGATGATCGCCAACGCGGCGGAGAACAAGCCTGTGCCGGTCTACGGCGACGGCATGAACATCCGCGACTGGCTGTACGTCGTCGATCACTGCGAAGCGATCTTGAGCGTGCTCGAAAAGGGCCGCGACGGCGAGGTCTACAACATCGGTGGTCACAACGAGTACCCGAACATCGCCATCGTCAAGCGCGTGCTGGCCGAGATGCGCAAGCCCGAGAGCTTGATCCACTACGTCAAGGACCGGCCGGGTCACGATCGGCGCTACGCGATCGACGCCTCGAAGATCGAGCGTGAATTGGGTTGGCGGCCGCGGTATCGTTTCGAAGACGCGCTGCCGCTCACGATCGCCTGGTACAACTCGCATCCCGAATGGCTGCAACGGGTTAGGAGCGGCTCCTACCGCGAGTATTACCAGCGCCAGTACGGTAGCCAGCCCTCCTAGCCAAAGGTGCAAAGCGCCCTCGCGCCGATGGATAGGGCCCCGACCTCTCGTTCGCTCCCCAGGCAACGACTCCTCATGACCATCGGATTGCGCACCTGGATTTTGGCGGCATTGGCTGCACTCCTCGCCTGGACCAGCGGGTGCAGCAGCACCAGCCCCGACAAGCGGCTGTTGCAGTACCTCAACGACAAGGGTTTCGGCAGCCGCTACACCGGCAACGCCGAGGACCAGAATTACGTCACGATCGGCGACACGGTCTCGATCACCGACGCGTTCCACCAGGAACTCAACCAGACGCAACGTGTCGATATCGACGGCACCGTGGTGCTGCCCGAGATCGGTGCCGTGCACGTCGCCGGCCAAACGCGCAGCGAGCTCGAAGGCTTCCTGACTCAGAAGTACTCGCCGTACTACGAGCAGGTGAAGATCGACGTGCGCATCGCGACGCAGAACAAGGTCTATTTCATCTTCGGCGAAGTGCTCGCTGAAGGTCGCAAGCAGTTCCCCGGTGACCTCACCGTGTTCGAAGCGGTGATGGACGCGCAGCCCGACGACCGCACGGCGAACCTCGGACGCGTGGTGGTGATCCGCGCCGATCCGCGCGACCCCTTGATCATCCCGGTCAACATCTCGGCCTTGTTCCGCGGCGATTCGACCGACAACGTCGGCATCAAGGAGCGCGACATCATCTACGTGCCTCCGACGATGATCGCGCAGTTCGGCTACTTCCTGGCGGACTTGCTGTTCCCCGTCACGACGGTGATCCGTCAGGTGGCGAGCGCGTTCTACATCTTCAGTGGTCGCGGCGGCGGTGGTTACGGTCGCGGCAACGCCGGCGGCGGTTTCATCCCCTGAGCGGGAGGAGCAAACGCCGTGGCCATCCAAGAACAGAACCAGAATTCGGCCTCCGACTTCCTGCAGGTGCTCAAGCGCCGCGCAGGGTTGATCCTGCTGCCCGCAGGGCTCGTGATCACCGCGTCGATCGCCTTGGCCAAGCTCTTGCCGCGCAAGTACTCGGCACAGACGGGCATCGAATTGCGCGAGTCGCAACTGCCCACCGGCGGACAGGGCTTCAATCCCAGGCAACTGCAACAAGACGTCGCCAACACGCCCTGGCAGGTCAAGCAGTTCGAACGCGTCAAACGCGTGGTCGAGAAGCTGGAGTGGGCCGACTACACCGATCTCAGCGCGCCTGAGAAGCACGAGTACATCCGCAAACTGCTCGACACGATCTCGGTCCTGCCGACGGCCTCGAAGAACGGTCAAGGCTCGAGCCTGATCACGATCAAGGCCATCTCCGACGATCCGTTGCGCGCGGAGCAACTGCTCAATCGCTTGCGCGAGGCCTATGTCTCCGAAGTGCTCGAGCGCTACCGCAGCGACGCGCGCCAGCAACTGACCGTGCTCGCGAATCAAAAGCAGTTGGCCGAAGCCGAGACCAAGCTCAAGGACGAGCAAGCCTCCGCGCTCAAGAAGAAGTACGGCATCTCGGCTACCCAGCAGGCGCCGGGCGGCGGACGTCAGCGCGACGAAGATCCGGTCTACACGCGCAAGAACAAGGTCGACGCCGACTTGTTGATCGTCGGCTCGGCGATCGCCGCCGACACCGCCGCCTTGGCGACCTTGAAGCAGCAGTTCAAGGACACGCCGGCCGAGCTTTCCGAATCGGAGATCACCGGCGGCATCTCGTTCGATCAGGACATCGCCGACATCGACAACGCGATCGAGGACCTGCGCGAGACGCAGGTCGGCTACAAGCCGCTGAGCACGACCTACATCCGCGCCGAGGACAAGATCCTCAAGTTGCAGGAGAAGAAGCGCCAGCTCACCGAGCGCGTCACCTCGCCGAGTGCGGCGACGACGATGAAGCCCAATCCGGCGCGCGCGCTGTTGCAGGCGCAGATCCAGGTCAAGGAACTTGTGTTGCGTTCGTCGGAGGCGCAGAAGGCGCAGCTCGAGGCGGACCAAAAAACGCTCGCCGCGCAGCAAGCGGAACGCGTCGAGATCTACAAGCAGATCGGCGAGTTGGACCGTGAAGCCCAGGCTGCGGCCGAGAACTACTTGAAGACCACGGGGCGCTTCACCGATCAGAAAAACTTCGTCGACAACGTCAGCGAAGGCTGGGCCAATCCGTTCGAGGTCACCGAGCAAGCGCGCGCGCCGATTCAGCCGACGTCGCCGAATGTCGTCTTGGTGATCGGTGGCGGAGTGGTCGCCGGTTTTGCGCTGGGACTGTTCCTCGCTTTGACGACCGAGTTCGGCCGCAACGGATTCCGCGGCGTCGGCGATGCCGCGCGCAGTTTGTCGGTGCCGGTGCTCGGCGCGATCAACGGCATCCGCACGCGTCGCGAGCGGCGCGCGTCGACCGTGCGCAGCGTCCTGGTCACGTGTTCGACGTTGGCGCTGATGGCGGCGATCATGTGGATCACCTGGGCCTACGAGAATCGTCACGACGCCCTCGGCGTTCTCGGGGAAGCGCTCGACGGCTTCCGCGAGGCGTTGCGCTGAGCGCGCTCGGCGCGCCGCACCGAGCGCCCGAGTCCAAGGAGGTCCGGAGCGATGCGTGACGTCATCTTCTCCCTGATGATCCTGGCCTTGCTGCCGGTGTGCTACCGGCGCTCGGTGATCGGACTGCTCTCGTTTTCGTGGCTCGCCTACATGCGCACCCAGGACTTGTGCTGGGGCTTCGCGCGCGAGCAACGCTGGTCGTTCTTGATCGCCATGGTCACGGTCGCGGGCTTCATCGCGCGTCCGACGTCGGGTCGCTGGTTCGTGCGTGATCCGCGCTGCTACGCGATGATCGCGCTGGCGGTGTGGGTCGGCCTGAGCATCGTGATGGGCGACTTCTTTCCGTCGCATCAACTCGACGGCTACATCGAGTTCTGGAAGATCGTCGGCGTGTCGCTGTTCACCACGGCGGTGATCACGCGCCGCGAGCACCTGCGCGTGCTG
>CAYHRR010000347.1:0-4944 GCA_964358875.1 uncultured Planctomycetaceae bacterium
GCGTAGGTGTGAACGTTGTGCGAGATGGTGTCGGAGTTGACCATCTCGACCGACGAGCCTGCGGGGACGATCGCGACGTGCGGCTCGAAGCGGCACGTCTTCTGATCGAGTTCGAAGGCCTTCTCGAGCGGCTTGACGGTCGCGCCGGCGACTTCGACGAGCACGACGACGTTGGCGATTCCGCCGTTGGCGCCGATCAAGAGCGTTTGGTTGGACTTGTCGACGGACGCGCCTTCAGCGGCGCAGCCCTTGGCCTTCTCGGCGTCGATCTCGAGCGGCTTGATCTCGGGCTTCTCGCCGTCGAACACGACCTTGCCGGCGTCGGCGCTGAGCACCAGGCCCGTGAGCGAGCCGGTCGCGGGAGTGCTCGGTTCGTTGAAAGCGAGGGCGAATGCGGCACCGGCCGCGGTCGTGCAGAGGAGCAGTGTTTTCTTCATAGCGTGGTGTCCTTGGTGGCGGAGGTTGAGTTGAGAACTGGAGCGCTCAGCCGGCGCTCTCCAGCCTAGTTTTTCGACGACATGTAGATCCGGTCGAAGTTGTACAGCCAGTCCAATACGACCCGGATCTGCGCGTCGTTGGAGGAGTTGGGGAAGTGCTCCTGGTACTGCGGCGGCGTCGAAGCGAAGTTCGACGGCATCGACGTGCCGGGGTACAGCAGCGCGGGATTGTTGACCCAGTCGCGCACCCAATCCTCGCGCAGGCGTTCGCGCGCGAGGTTGAGATCCGGCGCCCAGGCGATCGGGTCGGCCGGCGGCGGCTGGCCCATGCGGTAGTGGCACTGGAAGCAATTGACAGCCTTGACCGCCACCGTTTCGCCGAGGCTTAGGTGTCCCGGCAACTGCGCGGCGCGTTGCGTGAGGTAGCTCTGCGAGCGCAGGGTGCTCGCTTCGTAGGCGGGATTGACCGGCGCACGCGTCTTGAAGCCGCTCGCCTCGGCGTAGGTCACAACCTTGGGGAAGTTGGCCTTGATCGCGACTTGGCGACCGTTCTCGATGTCGAGCAGGGTCGCGGCGTCGAGCTTGCAGGCGGCGGCCATGTCCACGGCGGTTTTCTTCGTCGCCAAGCGCATTTGTCGCGCGAAGTTCGCGGGCCACTCCTTGCTCGACTTGAACGCGAAGTAGTCGGCGATCGACTCCGCCTCACCAGGGTTGAAGCGGAACGACGGCATGCGCACGCGCAGTTGTTGGCGCAGCGGCACGACGTCGCCGAGGAAGGCGAAGAACCACGGACGTTGGAGTTTGGCGCCTTCGTCCCACAGCACCGGCGGAGCAAAGGTCCAACGCACCTTGTCGTAGGGCTCGTTGCTGTACTCGCGCAGCTTGCCGTCGACGTTGTCGACCTCGACCTTGTCGGGATCGGTGCCGCCGCTCGCGTAGGAGAAGGCCTCGTCGCCCGACTTGCTCGGGTCGTGGATTTCGATGCCGTTGTAGTAGTAGTCGGAGACGACGCGGATGAAGTCGCCGCCGCGCGGAGCCGTCAGTGCGACGAGTTTGTCGAGCGGCACGAACAGCTTGTCGCCGACACCGAGTTGCACTTCGGGTTCGGAGCGCAGCACGCGGAACGCGACCTCTTCGGCCTCGTACTTGGCGGCGTCCTTCTTGACCGAAGCGAGATCGTGCGCGCTCGGCACCTTCTGCTCCTCGAAGTTGACCAACTCGGCGACGACCGTATGCGTGCCCGCGTCGTCGCTGAACGTCACCGTGCCCGGATCGATCATGTGGCACGCGATGCAGTTCTTCTGCCGCACCGAACGCATGCCCGCATCGACGGCGAGCTTGTCGGGCGTCGGCACCATCTTGGCGCGCTGCACTTCGTCGTCGACCAAACCGACGACGAAGGTCGCGATCGACTGCACCTGGTCTTCGGTGAAGCCGAAGTAGGGCATGCGCAGGCGCTCGGTCGGATTGAGCACCTTCTTGGCGTCGTAGGAACGCGGCGCCTTGAGCTTCTGCATCAACCAACCCTCGCGGTACTGAGGGTCGAGGCCGAACTCGTGCGCGCCGAAGTTGAACAGCAGCTTGTCGACCGGCTTAGAGCCCCAGTTCGAGAGCTCGGTGCCGATCGGCATCGTGTCCTGCAGGCCCGAGATCTCATGGCACGAGAAGCAGCCGTAGTTGGCGACCAACTTGCCGCCGACGGCGACTTGCAAGGTGTGCAGGTCGTCCCAGCGCACCTTCGCGTCCTGGCCCTCGAGCCGCGCTTCGACCGCCGTGCGGCCGTCCTGCGCGTAGAACCAGCGCGCCTGCTCGGCGAGCACTTCGCGCATCTTCGCGGCGTCCATCGACAGCGATTGCGCCGCGATGCGCGTGACGTCCCACCCCTTGGGCACGTCGTGGAAAATGTGGTCGGGATCGTCCATCACGTAGGCGGTGATGTCGGCGGCGTCTTGATCCGACAGGCGCAGATTCGGCATGCGCGTATCGGGCCAATAGGCCTGCGGATTCTTGATCCACGCGTAGAGCCAATCGGCGCCGAGCTTCGTGGCGACGCCGCGCAGGTTCGGGCCGTGCTCGTTCGTGCCGCGCCGTTCGAGCGCCATGTCGGCGGCCGCGGCGGGTTCGTCGCCGTAGGGCGCCATGTTGTGGCAGGCCAAACAACCCGAGAGCCGCATCGTCTCGCGACCGCGGTGCGCATCGCCTGCAAGCGGCATCGGCGGCACCGGCTGGGTTGGCGCGCGCTCCATCAAGTAGGTCGTGATCGCGGCGACGGAGGCGTTGCTCCACTCATCACCCTTGATCGCGCGGCCGGTGCCGTACTTCGAGATGCTGATCGTCTCGTCCGGGCTGAAGTTCTCGAGGTGGAAGAACTGCGGCATCCACGTCGTCGGGCGGAAAGCGTCGGGATTGGTGATCCACGAAGCGATGAACTCCGGCGAGAGCTTCGCTTGCAGATTGAGCAGCGACGGACCCGTGCGACGCTTGGTCGGGAACCAGTCGATCTTGTGGCAGGAGTAGCAGCCGTACTGCTCGACCAAGCGGTAGCCGGCGGTGACGCGCGGCGCGTCGTCGGCGATCAGGTCCATCGAAGTCTTGTGGCACTGCACGCACGCGGCTTCGACGAAGTCCGAGGCGAGCATCGGGTAGTCCCAGTGGTGCTCCTTGTGCCAACCGCGTTGCTCGTGCCACTCGGCGCCTTGTTCGGCGTCGGCGGGACGGTGGTCCGCGCGCACGAAATCGAGCGCTTCGCCCGAGCCGCGGTGGCAAATCGTGCAGCCGACGTCCTTGAGCGGGTGCGGCGACTTCGAGGTCAAGAACAGGTCGAGCCGCGGATGGGTCGCAAAGGGTTGCTGCTCGCTTTCGAAGCCGGCGCGATCGATGCCGAGGTGACATGTGTGGCACATGTCGATGCGCTTCTTCTTCGTGAAATTGAGCTCGAAGGTCAGGTTGTCGAGCACGACCTTGGCGACCTTCAGGTTGGGCTTCACGAAATCGAGGCCCGGTGCGTCGCGCACGATGTCGGCCAACTTCTCGGGCCCGGTCATCATCGCGGGATCGAGTTGCGACAGGCGCTTGCGCACCTGCTCGAGGTCGCGCGTGCCGGCCAACATGGCCTTCGTCGCGTCGCTGACTTCCTGGGTGAGCGCGGCGACGGCCGCCATCGCCGTGGCCCTTTGTTCCTCGAGCTTTTGTTGCGCGCCGGCGCGCACGTTCATCTCGAGCTCGACCTTGTCGATGCGCTCCTGATCGAGCTCGGGCTTGCCGAGTTTGAGGCGCTCCTCTTCGACGACGTAGCGCTCCCAGTTGTAGGCCGACTTGGCCTCCTTGGCAGCTTCCACGGCGCTCCACAGATCACCCTTGATCAGCTTGAGTTCCGCCTCTGCCTTCGCGAGCGCAGGTCCGCGTGCATCGACCGTGGCCTGAGCCGCGACGATCTTCGCACGCAGCTCCTCCTCGGACTTCAGCGCGCCCTCGCGCTCGAGCTCCGCTTCGCGCGCCGCGACCTTGCCGGTCTCGATCGCGCGGAACTCGCGCTGGTACTGCTTCCAAGGCCGATCCCAGTCATCGATCAACATCCACGCCGTAGTTGCGAGGATGGCGATGCTGGAAACCAGGAACCACTTGTTCAGCGCCTGGATGCTGTAGTGGGTATCGCCACGGTCGGCCATGGAACGTTCCGTTTGCCTCGGGAAGTCAGCGTCAGACGTTGAAGAAGTACTCGGGCATCCCGATGAAGTACTTCAGGTGCACTGTCCAGCGCAGGCCCATCTTGATGGGCATGAGCACGAACCACAGGAACAGGTGCATGAAGGTGTTGAAGCGCACGAGGCCCATCGAATCAGCCATCTTGCGCAGCACGGTCTTGCCCAGCAGCGGCGGTAGCACGAGGAAGTACCCGACGAGCGCGATGATGCCGGGTGCCTCACGCACGAGTGGATTGTCCGGCCGCGGCTTGTCGAGCATGCCGACCCAGAAGTAGGTCGACAGGTCGATGTTGACCATCGGTTCGAGCTTGTGCAGGTCCCAGTACTCGAAGGGTCCGAAGAAGGACCAGTTGGGTCCGCGCAAGAAGGTGCCGAGGATCACGAACGACACCCAAAACAGGATGAAGCCCACCCAGAAGAAGGAGATCGCGAAGGGCCGCTCTTCGAAGGTGTAGTAGCCGTTGCCCTTGGGATTGGTGTCGAGGTACGGGATCGCCATCAGGCCGACGATGATGAAGCTCGGCAGCAACACGCCGGCGATCCAGGGGTCGAAGTAGACGAGCATTTCCTGCAGACCCAGGAAGTACCAAGGCGCCTTCGACGGGTTGGGCGTGCGCGCGGTCGCCGCCGGCTCTTCGATCGGCGCGGTGATCAAGATCGACCAAGCGAACAAAGCCGCCGTGAAGAGCACCAGGCAGATCAACTCGATGTACACGAGGTCGGGCCAGGTGAAGACCTTTTGCTTCGCCAGCTCACCCTCGAGCGTCGGTTCACCGCGCTTGGTGCGCTCGTCGTTGATCACG
>CAYHRR010000348.1:0-4935 GCA_964358875.1 uncultured Planctomycetaceae bacterium
TTCCGCCCGAGGCGGCCGAGCCCAAGTTGAGGAACGCCGTCGGCAGCGTCGCGCCGGCCTTGATGATTTTGATCTTGCCGCTGGCCTGTTCGACGATGAACAGACGCGTGGTGTCACCGGGGACGTGTTCGATGCCGACCGGCGAGCTGAACCCGCTTTGGAACAGAGTTGCCTGAACGGTCTGCGCAGCGGCGCGCACCGACAGGGAAAACACGGCCACAGTCGCGCTGAGCGCGACGGCCAGTTGTTGGATTCGCATGGAGAGAGATTCCTGAGGACGTTCGAAGGGAGGCGCTGCCTGCTGACTGCCGTGTGCAGCAGGCGCTCGATCCTGAATCGAGGCCCGACGATCGTCGGAGCACCTGGAGGTCTTGTCAAGGCAGGCGAGCTAGGTTCGGTGTGAAGATCGCGCGTGCGGGTGTGAGCGAGGGTCGAGGCGTCGCACGCGTCGCTGCAGCGTGAGCAACAAGTGCCGTCGGTGGCGCGTCGCGCTGTGATTTCGCGCTCGCGGGATGCGGGTGCGTGCGCGGGTTGGGGCTACGCTTCCGCGCCATGTCGAGCGGCGCCTCGGAACCAGCGAACGGCAGCGCCGGCGAGTTGCGCCGCGTGCTCGGTCCGTTCGACGTGACGATGCTGGTGATGGGCTCGATCATCGGCGCGGGCGTGTTCAACCGACCGGCCGAGATCGCGCGGCTGATGGGTTCGACCGGCGCTGTGCTCGTGTTGTGGTTGCTCGGCGGCGTGTTCGCCTTCACCGGCGCGCTGGTCTTCGCGGAACTCGGCGGAATGATGCCGCGCGCGGGCGGGCAATACGTATTCGTCCGCGAAGCCTTCGGTCGCTTCGCGGCCTTTGTGTTCGGTTGGGTGTTCCTCACGGCGGTGACCGCCTCCGCGCTCGCGTACGTCGCCGGCGTGTTCAGCGATCACGTCGAAGCGTTGTGGGTCGGCTTCAGACCCGGAGCTGCGCTTGGCCCTGCGACCAAGCGTGCGTGCTCCATCGGATTGATCGCCTTCGTGACGCTCGTCAACGCGCGCGGTGTGAAGCTGAGCGCGCTCGTTCAGAACGCGTGCATGCTCGCCAAGATCCTGGGTATCACCGCGATCGTCGCGCTCGGCGCAGCGGTTGCGCTGGGGTGGTTGCAGCCGAGCGTGGCGCCGTTGCCGAGTGCGCCGGCCGCGCCATGGTCGTGGTCAGGCGCCGGTGCCGCGCTGTTGAGCGTCATTTTCGCGTACGGCGGTTGGCAAAACGTCGCGGCCGCAGCGGGCGAAATCCGGCGGCCGGAGCGCACGTTGCCGCTCGGCATCTTGATCGGAACGCTGGCGGTGATCGCGCTGTACGTCGCCTTCAACGCGGCCTTGATCGCGATCCTCGGCGTCGAAGGCGTCGCCGCGAGCACGACGCCGACCGCCGACGCGGCGGGCGCGCTGTTTCCGTGGGGCAAGAGCGTCGTCGCCGCGTTGGTGGCACTGTCGGCCTTTGCCTTCGTTCAAGGACTCTCGACCCTAGCGCCGCGCATCTACTACGCGATGGCGCGCGACGGACTGTTCTTCGCGGCCGTCGGTCGCTTGCATCCCCATTGGAAAACACCTGTTGCCGCCATCGTGTTGCAGGGCCTGCTCGCCGTTGCGCACGTCGTGCTCGCCGGCGACGAGCTCACGCAACTCGTCAACGTGTGCATCCTGTGCGACTTGGTGTTCTTCACGTCGTGCGGCGTCGCTCTGTTTCGCCTACGACGAACGCAGCCCGACGTCGCGCGGCCGTATCGCGCCCTCGGCTACCCCTGGTTGCCGGCGCTGTTCGTGCTGACCTCGGCGGCGACGCTGGTGCAAGGCGTGCGCAATGCCGAGCGCTTCGCCGCGATGGAAGGCGCCGTGTTGTTCGGCGTCGGGTGCGTGCTGTACTTGGTCTGGCGCCGCCGCGCACCGCTCACCAGCGACGCGCCACCGAGATGAGATTGCGCGCGCTGTCGCTGTCGAGCGGCCGAGCGAAGAAATAGCCCTGCGCGAAATCGCAGTCGACGCTGCGCAACAGCGCCAATTGCTCGGCCGTTTCGACGCCTTCGGCGACGACCGCTTTGCCGAGGTTGCGTCCGATCATCACGATCGTGCGCGTAATGCGCGCATCTTCGCCGTCGAGCGGTTTGTCGACGCCGAGATGCTGCACGAACGAGCGATCGATCTTGATCGCGTCGATCGGGAAGCGTTGCAAGTAGGACAGTGACGAGTAGCCCGTGCCGAAGTCGTCGATCGCCAAGCGCACGCCGAGTTCCTTCAACTTCGCGAAGGTCACCGCCGCGGCGTCGGGATGATCGAGGATCGCGCTCTCGGTGATCTCGAGTTGCAGATGCTCGCCCGGGAATTCGGTCTCGAGCAAGATCTGGGCGATCTGCTGGGCGAGGTCGGGCTGCGAGAGCTGCTTCGAGGAAAGGTTGACGCTGAGTCGGCAGCCGAGCGGATCGCCGAGCTTGCGCTGCCAGCCCTTGACTTGAAAACACGCCTCGCGCAGCACCCAACGGCCGAGCGGCAAGATCAGTCCGGTGTCCTCGGCGATCGGGATGAACTCCGTCGGCGACACCACGCCGCGCTCGGGGTGCGCCCAGCGCGCCAAGGCTTCGACGCCGGTGATGCGGCCGCTTTCGAGCGACACGATCGGCTGGTAGTGGACATACATCTCGCCGCGTTCGATGGCGCGTCGAAGATCCGCCTCGGTCTGGAGTTGGTGCACCGCATGCGCATGCATCGCCGTGTCGAACAACGCATGGCGCGCGCGACCGCCGGCCTTGGCGCGGTACATCGCGGTGTCGGCGTCGCGCAGCACGTCTTCGGGGCGCTGGTAGCCGGTCGACGAGCACGCGATGCCGATCGAGGCGCTCGTGTAGATCTCCTTGCACCCCATATAAAAAAAAACAAGCAGCTCGGCGTGGATGCGATCGGCGACGCGTGTCGCATCGGCGACATCGTGGATTTCGTCGAGCAACACGGTGAATTCGTCGCCGCCCAGACGCGCGACGCTGTCCCCCGGACGCAGCGACAGTTCGAGCCGGCGCGCGATCATGACCAGCAAGCGATCGCCGGCCATGTGACCGAGGCTGTCGTTGATCAACTTGAAGCGGTCGATGTCGAGGAACAGCACCGCGAACAGGTAGTCCTTGCGGCGCGCCGAACGCCGCAGTGCGTGGCGCAAGCGATCGAGGAACAGTGCGCGGTTGGGCAGGTTGGTCAGCGGATCGAAGAAGGCGCGGTGCTGCAGCTGCTCCTCGGCGACCTTGCGGTGCGTGACGTCGGTCAGCGAGCCGGCGAACTGCGAGGCCTTGCCTTCTTCGTCGCGCACGGCGAGGCCGCGGCACAACACCCAGCGGTAGCTGCCGCTTTCGTGCAACAAGCGATGCTCGTTCTCGAAATGCGAGGTCAAGCCCTCGAGGTGCGCGCGCAGCGCCGACAGCACGCGTTCCTTGTCCTCGACATGGATGCGTTCGAACCACTCGTCGACGTGATCTTCGAGAGCGCGCTCGGACAGCCCGAGGATCTCGCTCCAACGCGGCGAGAAGTGCGCGTGGTCGAGCGTCAGGTCCCAGTGCCACAAGCCGTCGTTCGCCGCGCGCTCGCACAACTCGTAGCGCTCGCGGCTGGCCTTCAATTCCGCGCGCAGCTTGGCCAGGCGCGAGACGTCGTGCAGCTTGATCCAGCGCACGCTGCGTCCCTCGAACTGACCCTCGCTGACGCCGAGCTCCAAGATCGCTCCGTCGCCGGTCCCCGAGGGCACGTGCAATTCGACGCCGCCCGTGTGGACGAGCGGCAAGCCGAGCATGCGCCCGAGGAGCTCCTCGCTGCGCAGTCCGAACAGGCGCGCCGCCGAAGAATTGGCGTGGACGATGCGACCGACGCCGTCGAGCGCGAGCCAGGCATCGTTGTCGCGCTCGATCCACTGCTGAAGTGCAGCTCCAGCGCTCGGCGGCTGAGGCTGCAGTTCGAAGTCGTGCTCGCGTGACACCGTGTTCATAGCGCGGCCGCTTGCATTCCGAGAGCCGCGCTCGTCGCGTCGACATCCGAAAAATCGCCGAAGCAGCGACGCTCGCCGGATTCGGTGCGCAGTAGCAGCGTGGGCACGAGCAAGACTCCGGCCTCACGCGCGGCGAGCGGCGAGCGTTGGGTGTCGAACACGCTCAACTCGACGCGCGCACCGGGCCACGCCGCGCGCAGGCGCTCGACTTGTTCGATCGCGATGCGCGATCCCGCGCTACTGCCGCTGACGTACAGCTCCAGACGATCGTTGGCCATCGCGCGGCTAACCCTAGCGCGCCGCGCGGAGCGATCAACGCCGCGGAATCCGCGCGTTCGACGGCGCGCAGCACGCCGCTCCACCGCGCGAACCTCCGCAGCGCCGAGCGACGCACGTGCACAGGAAGGTCGACTCGTGCAAGCCGTGCTCGCTCGGCTCCGCAACGCCCGGCGATGCCCTTGCCTGAAGTGCGTCGGCGGAATCGATCGGCACACTCAGGGCGCACGAAAGAGAGCGCGGAAATGCCGTCCCGGCTTGTCGACCGGACCGCAGGACTCCAAGTCCTCGAAGCTGACTTCGCTCATTCCATGGGCCTGGAAGGCGCGGATCTCGTTGCAGGTCAGGGGCCAGGGAAGCTGCCCCGTGTCCTCGTCGGCATTGCGGCCGCGCATGACGACGAGCAACTCGCCGCCCGGCGCGACGAAGGACGCGATGTTCCGCGTCGCGAGTTCGCGTGGAGCCGGCGGCAACGCCTGCAAGGTGTAGCACTCGAACACGAACTCGAATGCGCCGCCCCAAGCACTCGGCGGCGCAAGCAAGTCCGCGACCTGGTAGCGCACTCGGCTGCCCGCGAAACGCTGCGCGCACCAGGCGACGGCGGTGGGCGAGATGTCGAAGCCCGTGACGTCGAAGCCGGCGCCGGCGAGCGCTTCGCA
>CAYHRR010000349.1:0-4926 GCA_964358875.1 uncultured Planctomycetaceae bacterium
AACGCCGAGGCCTTGCCCGAAGTCGAGGCATCTGTGCGCTTGGCGCCGCAGGATGTCGCGCTGCGCCTGACGCTGGCGCGACTTCGCGACGTGCTCGGTCGACGCAACGAAGCGCGCGACGCGTACACGGAGTGCCTACGCCTCGCAGACGGCGGCGCGCAACTCGCGCCGACGGATCGAGCGGAAATCGAAGCGCGACTGCGCGAAACGCGCTGAGTCAGCTCGACACGAGTTCGCGAAAGCGCATGAACAAGTGCGCGCTGTCGAGCGGGCCCGGCGCGGCTTCGGGGTGGTACTGCACGCTGAAGACCTTGGCCGTCTTGTGGCGCATGCCCTCGACGGTTTGATCGTTGAGGTTTATGTGCGTGAGCTCGAGCGCGCTCGGCATCGACTTGGGATCGACGGCGAAAGAGTGGTTCTGCGAAGTGATTTCGACGCGGCCGGTCAGCAGGTCACGCACCGGATGGTTCGCGCCGTGGTGACCGAAGGGCATCTTGTGCGTCTTCGCTCCGAGCACGATCGAGAGAATCTGATGACCGAGGCAGATGCCGAAGATCGGCTTCACGCCGACGAGATTCGCGATCTCCCCAATTGCACACACAGGCGCCGGATCGCCCGGGCCGTTCGACAAGAAGATCGCGTCGGGCCCGAGCGCGAGCACGTCGGAGGCCTTCATCGTCGCCGGCACCACGGTCAGCGCGACCCTTGGATGAGCACGTGCAAGGCGGAGATACCGGCGCCGTACAACGCCCGGTTTGAAGGCATCATCAGCCTTTGTCGTTGGATCTCAGTTCACTTGCCGGAGGGAGACTCCTGATCGCCACACGACGGAGCATTCCGTGCCGCCAGCGACGCAGGTCGTTTAGCGTCTCTGTGCGATCCAGAGGTCTCCCCCGTCGGATGTCCAGAACATCCCAGTCCTGGCCATACGAGTCCACGTCCAAATGCGCGATGCCTGCTAGTTCGTCGATCAAATCCGACTCTGGCGTGTACTGGATCTCATTGATCTCTTGCAACCCATCGAAACGTCCTAGAACCTCGACGTGCAGTCTGCGGTCGCGGTGGCCATCTTCCGAAGCGAACGCGCGGGTGCGGTTGACCTCAGTGAATGAATGCGAAACAAGCGCAACTTGGGCCTCCATTCGTCTGATGGCCTGCACGAGTTCCTCAAGGATTTCAGGCTGCGCTCGCGCAGGAGCCGCTCCGGGCGCTTTCTTCGGAAGCGAGGCGAGCTTGTCGTCTAGCTGTCTCCAGAGTGCGTCGAACAGTGCCGCTAGCTTCGTGGTCTCTACGGGTGTCTTGGACCGCCCATTGATTGCCTGCACTAGTTCCAAAGTCGAGGCCTTGTCGGATTTCTTGGCCTGAAACTGCGACAACGGCTCTGTGATGTCCTTGGCCTCAAGGTCGACGAGGTACGGGCACACGCCCGCCGCTGAAAAGGCCTTTGATAGCGCACCGGACTCAAATAGCAGCCAAGGTGAATTCAGGCTGTCGCGCGTTAGGACGACAATGCCGAACTCGGTTGCCTCCAACTCGCGGCCTATGTCTACGGCCCAACGACTACCTGCGGCGATGTCGCGCTCCGAAAGCCAAGGTTGAGCATAGTGCAGCACGAGAGGTAACCACTCGCGCAACGCCACTGCGACGGCCTTGCCGCGGTCTCCAGACCAACTGAGAAAGATCCTCATGGGAAAAGGCTCGGCAAGTGGTTGATCATTCGGTTTGAGACGAACTGCTCAGCTCGACACGAGTTCGCGAAAGCGCATGAACAGGTGCGCGCTGTCGAGCGGGCCCGGCGCGGCTTCGGGGTGGTACTGCACGCTGAAGACCTTGGCCGTCTTGTGGCGCATGCCCTCGACGGTTTGATCGTTGAGGTTTATGTGCGTGAGCTCGAGCGCGCTCGGCATCGACTTGGGATCGACGGCGAAAGAGTGGTTCTGCGAAGTGATTTCGACGCGGCCGGTCAGCAGGTCACGCACCGGATGGTTCGCGCCGTGGTGACCGAAGGGCATCTTGTGCGTCTTCGCTCCGAGCACGATCGAGAGAATCTGATGACCGAGGCAGATGCCGAAGATCGGCTTCACGCCGACGAGATTCGCGATCTCCCCAATTGCACACACAGGCGCCGGATCGCCCGGGCCGTTCGACAAGAAGATCGCGTCGGGCCCGAGCGCGAGCACGTCGGAGGCCTTCATCGTCGCCGGCACCACGGTGACGTCGAAGCCCGCGTGAACGAGCGAACGCATGATGTTGCGCTTGGCGCCGAAGTCGTAGGCGACGACGCGCTTGCGCGGACCGGGTGCGACCTCGCTCATGGCCGGATAGCTCGCGTCGTAACCCGCGTCCCACGTGTACGGCTTCGCGCAAGTGACCTCGCGCGCGAGATCGCGGTTGTCGGTCGACACCGCGTTCTTGGCCTTGCGCACGAGCGACGCCGGATCGGAATCGATCGTCGACACGACGCACTTCAAGCAACCGTGTTCGCGCACGAGCTTCGTCAAGCGCCGCGTGTCGACGCCTTCGATCGCGACGACGCCTTTCGCGGCGAGCCACTCGGGCAAAGAGCTCGTCGCGCGCCGATTCGACGGGATCGACGACATCTCCTTCACGACGAAGGCCTCGGGCCAAGCCTTCGAGCTCTCGTCGTCCTCCTCGGCGACGCCGTAGTTGCCGATCAAAGGATAGGTCATCACCACGACCTGACCGAAGTACGAAGGGTCGGTGAGGATCTCGTGATAGCCGGTCATCGCCGTGTTGAAGACGAGATCGCCGCTCTTCTCGCCCTGCGCGCCGCACGCGCGACCGGCGAGCACCACGCCGTTCTCGAGCGCGAGCCAAGCGTTGGGGACGAGATCGTTGTCGCTCTTCATGCTGGATTCGATTCCTTCGAGCGCGCGGCCGTGGCCAGCGCGTTGATGCGTGCTGCGGCGCAACCTGCGCCGAAGCCGTTGTCGATGTTGACGACTGTGACGCCGGCCGCGCACGAATTGAGCATCGCGAGCAGCGCCGCGACTCCGCCGAAACTCGCGCCGTAACCGACCGAAGTCGGCACCGCGATCAACGGCTTGTCGACGAGTCCGCCGACGACGCTCGGCAGTGCGCCTTCCATGCCCGCGACGACGATGAGCACGTTGGCCGCGCGCAGACGTTCGACGTGTTCGAGCAAGCGATGGATGCCGGCAACGCCGACGTCGGCGAGCGTCTCGACCTTTGCGCCGTGCATGCGCGCGGTGATCGCAGCCTCTTCGACGACGGACGCGTCGGAGGTTCCGGCGCTGACGATGAGCACGAGTCCTTCGAGCGGCTTCGCACGCTGCGCTTCGACGGTCACGCAACGCGACAGCGGCGAATAGCGCGCATTCGGCAGCGCCGCGAGCAACGCGGCCGCACCGTCCGGAGTCGCGCGCGTCACGAGCAGGCGTTCGTGGTGTTCGAGGATCGCGCGCGCGACATCGACGAGTTGTTCAGGCGTCTTGCGCTCGCCGAAAACGACTTCGGGATGTCCGCAGCGCAGCGCGCGGTGCGTGTCGAGCCGCGTGTGGCCGAGGTCGCGCAGCGGCAGGCCCTTCAGTTGCTCGACAGCCGCCGCGACGTCGACAGAGCCGCTGCGCACGGCGTTCAAGAGGTCTTCGAGGCGCTGCGGATCCACGGGCGGGCGGAGAGTATCCGGTTCGCGCGCGGCGCCGTCGACAGTTTCGTCTAGCTCGCCGAGCTCGCGTCGAGCGCGAGGTCCGCGACGAGGCCGGCCTTCCAGCGCTGCCAGCCGAGGCCGGCGATCATCGCGGCGTTGTCGGTGCAGTAGGCGGGGCTCGGAAATACGCATTCGAGGCCGTGCGCGCGCGCTGCGGCGCCGAGCTTTTCGCGCAAGCGCCGGTTGCACGCGACGCCGCCGCCGACGAGCAGCGTGCGCAAGCCGAGCTCGCGCGCCGCGTGGATCGTCGGCTCGACCAGCGCGTCGACGACCGCCTCTTGAAACGACGCAGCGATGTGCGCGCGCTCGGGAATCTGCTCGGGCGCGGGCGTCGGCGCGCGTCCGTCTTGACCGCGCAAGTGGTAGAGCACCGCGGTCTTCACGCCGCTGAACGAGAACGGCTGGAAGCGCGGCGCGACTTCGCCGGGCCGCAAACGCGCTCGGTAGCGGGGGAAGTGAATGCGTTTCGCATCGCCCTCCAGCGCGAGCTTCGAGATCGAAGGACCGCCCGGATAGGCGAGGCCGAGCAAGAACGCGACCTTGTCGAAGGCTTCTCCCGCAGCGTCGTCGAGCGTGGTCGCGATGCGCTCGATGGCGAGCGGCGAAAGCGCCTTGTAGAGCGTCGTGTGTCCGCCGGAAACGACGAGCGCGACGCACGGATACGGATCGCTCGCGCATTCCATCGTCGCGGCGTAGACGTGCGCTTCGATGTGATCGACGGCGATGAGCGGCAGGTCGCGCGCGAAGGCGAGCGCCTTGGCGGCGGACAAGCCGACGAGCAGCGAACCGATCAAGCCCGGCTTGGTCGTCACTGCGATCGCGCCGAGTTCGTCGAGCTCGACGTGCGCTTCTGCGAGCGCCGCGTCGATCACCGGCAAGATCGCGCGCAAGTGCGAACGTCCTGCGACCTCGGGCACGACGCCGCCGAACGGCGCGTGCAACTCGACTTGGCTGTCGACGACCGACGACAGGATCTCGCGCCCGCCGCGCACGACTGCTGCTGCGGTTTCGTCGCACGACGATTCGATGCCGAGCACGAGTTCGCGACCGTTTGCCGTCATCGCCGCCTCACTTGCCCGCACGCGCGACGCGCGCGCTCGGATGCTCGCCGCGGAACAGCGCGAGCGCGGTCTCGAGTTGCGCGTCCGCCGGATGACGCGCGTACAACTCACGGCCTTCGTCGTGTTCCCACGCAGCAATCTCCGCGCGCGTCGCCTGCGGCGGCGTGTAGGTCT
>CAYHRR010000350.1:0-4922 GCA_964358875.1 uncultured Planctomycetaceae bacterium
GACGCGCTGCGCAAACATGCGCGCGCCGTCGAGGTCGTGATGCGCGCCGCGGCGCTGCGCTACGGCGCGGGTGAGTCGGACGCGGAGGCGTGGGGGCTGGCCGGACTGTTGCACGACGCGGACTACGAGCGCTGGCCCACGGAACATCCCGGTCGCATCGTCGCGTGGCTGCGCGAACGCGGCGAGGAGCGCGTCGCGCACGCCGTGTCGGCGCACTACACGAAGTGGGGCGTGCCGTACGAGAGCGCGCTCGACCGTGCCTTGCTCGCCTGCGACGAATTGACCGGCTTCGTTGGCGCGTGCGCGCTCGTGCGACCGGAAGGGCTGGCGACCTTGGAGGCGAAGAGCGTGCTCAAGAAACTCAAGGACAAGGGCTTCGCAGCGAAGGTCGAGCGCGACGAAGTGCACAAGGGCGCGGAGCTGCTCGGCGTCGAGCTCGCACTGCACGTCGAGTTTGTCGTCGCCGCGCTCCGGCCGTACGCGGCGGAGCTCGGCCTCGGTGCGCGCGCAGCGCAAGGAGCATGAGCGTGCTCGCGTCGCTTGCATTGGCGATGACTCAGAACGCGCTGCCGGTGGTCGTCGTCGATCGCGACGACATCGAGATTCGCGAGAGTTGCACACTCGATTGCACGGCGGCGTTCATCGTCGACGACGAGGGCGACGGCGTCGTGAAGGTCGTCGGCGACGGAGTCACGCTGCGCTTCACAAAGTCGGCGCTGGCGGGTTCGAGCGAAAGTGCGGCGCCCGATGAATACGCGGGGATCGGACTGCGCATCACCGCGCGCAACGTGACCGTGCAAGGCGGACGGTTGCAGGGATTCAAGGCGGCGATCTGGGCCTCGAACGCGGACGGACTCGTGCTCGACGGCTGTGACGTTTCGCGCAACTATCGCCAACATCTGCGCTCCACGCCGCGTGCCGAAGCGGGTGAAGACTGGCTCTATCCGCACCATAACGACGCCAATGAATGGTTGCGCGAGCACGGCACCGGCATCTATGTCGAGCAGTCGCGCGTCGTGACGGTTCGAAACTGCACGGCTCGCGACGGACAGAACGGCATCTGCTTGCGCGCAGTCGACGACTCGCAGGTCTACGACAACGACATGAGTTGGTTGTCCGGTTGGGGCCTTGCGCTGTACCGCTCGTCGCGCAACGTCGTCGCGCACAACAGCTTCGACTTCTGCATTCGCGGCTACAGCCACGGCGTCTACGCGCGCGGCCAGGATTCGGCCGGAATCCTGTGCTTCGAGCAGTCGAGCGACAACATCTTCGCGCACAACTCGGCGACGCACGGCGGCGACGGCTTCTTCGGTTTCGCGGGCAGCGAAGCGCTCGAAGGCGCGACCACGGAAAAAGGCCTCGGCTGCAATCGCAATCTGCTCTTGGGGAACGATTTCTCCTACGCCGCCGCGATCGGCATCGAAATGACCTTCTCCTACGACAACACGTATGTGCAGAACCGACTCGTCGGTTCGAACTACGGTGTGTGGGGCGGCTACTCGGGCAAGACGCAGGTGCTCGGCAACACGATCGAGGACAACACACTTGCCGGGATTGCAATCGAGCACGGTTCGCAGTGGGGGATCCACGCCAATCGCTTTGCACGCAACGCGCGCGCGATCGAACTGTGGTGGGACGACGACGCCGACCTGTTGGCGAAGCCCTGGGCCAAGTTGAATCCGACGACGTCGACGGGCTATCGCATTTTCGAAAACCGTTTTGACGGCGACAGCATCCAACTCGAACTGCGCGGCGGCACGCAGGACGTCGTGTGGAGTTCGGTGCAGACGACGGACAAGGCGCGCTGGCGCGTCGATGGTGAGAGCAGCGTGACGACGGTCGACGCGCCGAGCGGCGACGACGACGGATCCGCTTGGAAGCTGCGTTTGGCCGCGCGCCCGCCGCTTCCCGGCCGTCGTGAAGTGGTCGGGGCGCTGCGTCAACTCGAAGGCCGCGACAAGATCATCGTCACGGAGTGGGGACCTTACGACTGGGTCACGCCGCTCCTGCAGCGCGTCGAAGATCGCGGCGCCGCTCATGTTTGGCGCTTGCTCGGCAACGATGTCGCGATCGGCGTCACGGCGAACGACGACGTCGCCGTAAAGCTGGACCAAGCGAGCGCGCCGCCGGTGTTCGTGCTCTCTGCGCGCAGGCCCGGCGCGGTCGTGCCGTACACGCTGCGCGTTCGCTTGCCGAGTCGCGAGCTCAGCGGCGCGGGTGTGTTGATCGCCACGAATTGGCGCGTCACGCTCGGAAATTGGCAGACCGACCCGCGCACGGACGCGGCGACGTGGCGCAAGGAGATCGAGGCCGGCGTCACCTTTGCCGCGCCGCGCCTCGTGCTGCGTTTTGGAAGCGCCGGACCGAGCGAGCTCGCGGACGCGCCCGCCGTCGTCAAGGACGCGCACTTCGACGTGCAGCGCTTCGGAACCCTGGCTGCGACGAGCATCGCGCTGCCGTCCGGGCGTTGGAAGATCGCCACGCTTTCGGATGACGGCGTGCGCGTCAGCGTCGACGGTGCGCTGCTGATCGACAACTGGACGCACCACGGGCCGACGCCGGATGCGGCCGAATTCACGCTCGCAGAGCCGCGCACGGTCGCGCTTTCGGTCGAGCACTTCGAACTCGACGGTTGGGCCGTGCTCGAACTCGAACTGACGCCGGTTCCGTGACGGCCATCAGCGCGTGTCGACGCGCAGCGTGAAGCGCCCGAGCATGCGACCGAGATTGGTGACGACGACCTCGGTCGCAGTCCCGTGCGTCGCTACGTGAAGCGTGTTCGCGCCGGGCGCCAACACGACGCGCGCCGACTTCGGCGAGCCGTTCTCCTTCCAAGTGAGATCGAGCGGGACGTGGAAGCGCGTACCGTCGCTGCCCGTGTTCTCGGCCGTGATCGTGAGCTCGTCCGTCGCGGCGCGCACGCTGCCGTCGACCAGCGGATAGCCGTTGCCGCGGAACCACTCGTCGAAGAATTCGCTCCACGCGCGGCCCGTGTTGCGCTCGAGCACGGCGCGAAAATCATCCGTCGATGCGTTGCGATATCGGAAGGCGAGATTGAACTCGCGCAGCGTCTTCCACCAAGCGTCGTCGTCGGCGACGAAGGTGCGCAAGGTGTGCAGCACCCAGCCGCCCTTCGCGTAGAGGATGCCGTCATAGGCCTGATCGGAATTGGTGCCCATTCCGCGGAACAACGAGCCGCGCTTGTCGACTTGGCGTTGCGCATCGCGCCAATATTCGTCGGCGTGTTCGCGTCCTTGAGTGCGTTCGACGAACACGCCCTCGGCGTAGGTGCCGAAGCCCTCGTGAATCCAGAAATCGCCCCAATCGGCCGCGGAAACGGCGTTGCCCCACCATTCGTGCGCGACCTCGTGCACGAGGATGTAGTCGAAGTAGGTGTTGCGCAGCGCGTAGCGATCTTTCACGCCGTTCTGTCGGCACCACGCCGGAAACGAGCTTCCGTAAGCGACGGCCGTCGAGTGCTCCATGCCCCAGAAACTCGTTTCGACGAGCGCAAACTTCGAACCCGGGAAAGGGAACGGGCCGAAGGCCTCGCCGTAGGTTTCGAGCAGGCGCGGCACGTCGGCGAACTGAACCGCCGCCTTGGCTGCGCTCTCAGGCAAGACGTAGTAGATGAAGTCGAGCGGCGCCGTCAGTCCGACGAGCTCGAGCTTCGACTCGACGACGACATACGGTGCGACGTTGAGCGTGACGGCATAGGTTTCGAGCGGATAGTCGTGACGCCAGCGAAACGTGCGCCGCGCGTCGCCGGCGTCTTCGATCGCTTGCAAGCGGCCGTTCGACACCGCGTACAGGTCGGCCGGCACCGTCGCGTTGACGAACAGGCGCGCAGGTTTGTCCTCGGGATGGAAGAACGAGTCCTTGCACGGCCACCAATAGGCGGCGCCGGTGCCTTGACTCGAAGTTCCGATCCACGGTCGTCCGTCGGCGGTCTTGTTCCAGTGAACGCCGTCGAAGGAATTGCGCGGACCCGGATGTCCGTCGTACTTCACGGCGACGACGAAACTGCGACCTGCGTCGAGACGTGCGGGCAACGTGCACACCAAGCGATCACCGTCGTGAGTGAACGCGAGCAGCGCTCCACGCGCGGCCTCGCGCGGAGCCAGCGAGTCGCCCTCGTAGCGCACCTCGTGTGCCGTCAACGTCGCCTGCATGTCGAGCACGACACGGTCGAGCGGCGCGAGCGCGCGGGCCTCGACGAAGCTCCAACCCGCGATGCGTTGGTGCGCCGGATCGACGTCGAGGTCGAGTCGATAGGCGAGCACGTCGTAGGACGCGCGCGGGTCAGGCGCGGCCGCCGCCGTGGATTGGAACGACGTCGCGCACGAGAGGAGCAGTTGGATCGCGAGCATGGGGGCCGCACCGATTTCAGCCGGTGCGGCCGCGAATCCTAGCTGTCCGCATTCGCGGCGCGCCGCTGACGCGGGTCATTTCGCGGTTCGAGCGCCGTGGGCTCCGGGCACGCGGCGGTTGACTCCGCGCGCGCTCGTGTGAATAGTCGCGGCCTCGCACCGCGCTCGTTTCGGCGCAGAAAGCCCCCAATGAACAACACCAGCCTGCATGACCTCGTGCTCGACCTCGTCATCGGCGCCTTCCGCTGGAGCCACTTCGCGGCCGGCGTCGCGTGGATCGGGATGCTGTACTTCTTCAATTGGGTCAACGCGCACTTCGTCGCGAAACTCGACGCGCCGACCAAGCAGAAGGTCGTGCCGGAACTCATGCCGCGCGCGCTTTATTGGTTCCGTTGGGGCGCGGCCGTCACCTGGTTGACCGGATTGCTGCTGCTCTTCGCGATCTACTACCACGGGCGCGACAACGTCTTGTTGGCGAGCGGCACCGACCCCGTGTTGCTCGCGAGCCTCACGAAGCCCAACGGCGCGCCGACGCCCGCGGCGTGGTTGCCG
>CAYHRR010000351.1:0-4921 GCA_964358875.1 uncultured Planctomycetaceae bacterium
TTCGACGAGCAAAAACGCGCTGCTAGAACGCCTCGCGCACGTGGCCAAGCGTTCGCGCGTCGACTTCGGATGCCTCGCCAATCTCGTCGAAGCTGCGTTGCCCGAACTCGCCGCGATGGCGCCGTTCACGCCGGCGTTCAAGTGTTTCCTCGGCGGTTCGACCGGGCTCGGCGGCGTGCTCGACGACGCATTGTCGCGGCGCTTGTTCGAAGGCGCCGCGCAGGCTGGGCGCATGATCGTCGCGCATTGCGAGGACGAGGCGACGCTGCAACGCGACAAGGCGCGGCTCGTCGACGGGCATCCCGAGGCCACGGTCGCGCTCCATCACCTCGCGCGTTCGAGCGAGGCCGAAGCGGAGTCGGTGCTCAAGGCGCTGCAGTGGGCGCGCGAAACGGGCGCGGAGTTGCATGTGTTCCACGTTTCGAGCGCGGCAGCGGCCGAGCACATTCGACAGGCGCGCCGACGCGGCGAGCGTGTGTGGGCGAGCACCGCGCCGCACTTCTTGCTGCTCTCGTGCGAGGACGCGCCGCGCTTGGGCAACCTGCTCAAGGTCAATCCGTCGATCAAGACGCCCGCCGACGCGCGCGCCTTGTTCGCTGCGCTGCTCGACGGCTCGATCGACGCGATCGGCACGGATCACGCGCCGCACCCGCTCGAATTCAAGCAGCGCGCCTACGCGAAAGCGCCGTCGGGCATGCCCTCGGTCGACCTGTTGTGGCCGCTCACCTGGGAACTCGTGCGCCGCGCGTTGCTGACGCCGGAACTTGCGTTGGCGAGCGTGACGTCGCGCGCCGCACGCAGCGTGAACCTGCCGCGCAAAGGCCGCATAGCTCCGGGCTTCGACGGCGATCTCGTGCTCTTCGATCCGACCAAGAAGCGCACGGTCAGCGGCGCGCTGTTGCCGTCGCGCTCGAAGTGGTCGGCCTTCGAGGGCCTGGAATTGGCCGGTTTTCCCGAGGTCGTCGTGCGGCGCGGCGAGATCGCCTGGAAGGAAGGCGCGCCGACCGGCACGGCGGGAGGACGCGCGCTCGACCTGGAACCCGTGCGACCGTTGCCGGCGAGGTGACGCTCGATGACCTGGCGCAGCCTCGCGGACGGCGGTCGGCGGAGCGATCCGCGGCGCGTGCGTTTCGCGGCGGATTTTCTGCCGCGCCTCGAACGTCTTGTCGCCGTGCTCGCTGCGGCGCGCGAGCGCGATGAGGGCGGTGCGCGCGGTCGCGGGCTCGGCGGCGGCGACGAATTCGTCGGGCACCGCGCCTATCGGCTGGGCGAGGACCTACGCGATTTCGATTGGGAGCTGTACGCGCGCCTGGGGCGGCCGTTCGTGCGCGTGCGCCGCCGCGAGGCCGGCGAGCGCTGGTGCGTGTTGCTCGACACGAGCGCCTCGATGGGCGTCGGCCAACCGGGCAAGTTGCAGGCGGCGGCTGAGATCGCGAGCGGCATCGCGTTCCTCGGCTTGCGCGCGGGCGCGAGCACCACGCTCTTGGACGCGAGCGGCGCGGCGCTCTCACTGCGCAAGCGCACCGACCTCGCCGCGTGGTTCGCTTTCCTCGAAACGCGCGTCGCCGACGGCACCAAGGGCGTGCGCGAGTTGCTCGCCGATCGTCGCGTCGACGCGGCCTCGCGACTGTTCGTCGTCGGTGACTTGCTCGACTGCGAACCGTCCGATGTGCTGCCGCGCGCGCAACGTGGCCGCACGCTGCACGCCGTGCGCGTGCTCGCGCCGCACGAGCTCGCGCCGCGCCTTGCGGACGGCGTCGAGTGGATCGATCCCGAGAACGACGAGCGGCTCGACGTGCGGGTCGGCGCCGAGGTGCTCGAGGCCTATGCGCGTGCGTTGACCGCCCGTTTGGAGGCCTGGAACACGAGCTTCGCGCGGCGCGGTCAGCGGCATTCGACCTGGTCGAGCGCAACACCGTTCGAGGACGTCGTGCGCGCGGTGCTCGCGTGATCGAGTTCGCGCGGCCGTGGGCCTTGGCGGCGCTGGCCCTGCCCGTGGTCGTGTGGTGGCTGGCCTCGCGCTCGACCTTTCCGCCGCGAGCTGCAACCGGAACGCTTCCGATCTGGCGCGCGGCGGCGCGCGAACGCGCGAGCGCCGTGCAACCGAAGCGCCGGACTTCGGCGGCCCTGTTGGTGATGCTCGTCGGACTGTGCGCCGGCGCGTTCGCGCTCGCCGGCCCGCGACGACGCGCAACGAACGCGGCCGTGTGGCGCGTCGTCATCGATCGCTCGCCGTCGATGTACGCGCCGCTCGACGGCGCGACGCGTCTGCAACGCGCTGTGGAGCGAGCGACCGTGATGCTGCGTGAACTCGGTGCAGCGCCGAACGAAGTCACGTGGTTCGACGCGAACGGAGCCTTCGTGCAGGAAGCGCGCGGAGCTGCTCCGCCGAGCGAGTGGTTCGTCGCACCACGCGCAGCGTTCGCGGAGCCGCGTTGGGAGTTGTTCGACGAAGGCGGAACGTTGTGGGTCACCGACCGCGCACCTGCGCTCGAACCCGCGCGCGCCGGCTGGTGCGCGAGCGGGGGACCGGCATGGACCGCGCCCGCCGTCGCGACTCGTCCGCCGCGCGCGCGCTGCGCAGCCGCGCTCGACGGCACCCAGGTCGCGCGTGCGTTCACGGCCTGGCGCGAGGCGCGCGAGGTCGAGCTCGCGACGGCGGAACTCGCAAGCGGAGAACTCGAACTCGAAGTTGTCGGAGCCTCCGACGGCGCGATCTTCGACGTGCTCGCGCAGCGCGACGGCTGGCGTTTGCGCGGGCGAGCACGTGCGCTCGACGCCGCAGCCGCGGGACCGAGCGAAAGTTGGTTGAGCACGCTGCGACCGAGCGACGGCGTAGCGCTCGAGCTCGTGCGCGCGCGCCCCGGACGCATCGAGTGCGGCCTCGTTTCTAGCGGCGCCGTCGAAGGCGATTCGGCGGCTTTCGCCGTGTCGTGGGCCAAGCTCTTCGACGCATATTTGCTGCCGCCGTTGGGCGCCGTTGCGTTCGAGGAGCGCGGCGCCGCGGGCGAGGCCGAGGAGCGCACGGGCAGCGCACCCGCGCCGACGCGAGTTCGAGGTGAGGACGGACTGACGGCGTTGCTCGCGTTGTTAGCCGCGACGTGTGCGCTCGTGGCCGTCGCGCTGCGTCGTTAGCGCGGCGACTTCACTGCACAGCTACGCCGGCGCGCGCTCGCCGTCGTCGTTCGATTCGTCGACCTGCCCGTGCAGTTTGGTGAACACACCGGTCGCGATGAATCCGACGAGCACGGCGAACCACAGCGTGCATGCACGCGCGAGCAACACCGCAGCCAGCGCCTGAGAACGCGCAGCCTCGCGCGCGGCGTCGCCTGCGAGCCCGAGCGTGCGCTCGACGATCGGTTGGTACTTCGGCCGCAGCAAGGTGCCGAGGAAACCTTCGGTGATCAGCAATCCGCCCGGCGCGATGATCGCGACGGCGCCGGCGACGGCGCTGAACGCGAAGGCGAAGACCGCGTAGAGGAAGGGCACGCTGTCCGGCACGACCTGGTTGGCGATCAGCCAAAAACCCGTGCATTCCAAGCCCCAACCGAGCACCGACAACACGGTCGGCATGAAGATCTCGCGCGGCGCGAGCAGGATGCGCGTGCTGACGAAAGCGCCTTCGACGCGCGGCGCGAGCTTCTTGACGACCGGCAAGCGCGCGACGACGGCCACGGTGAAGCGTGCGAACAACGCCGAGCCGATCAACGGAATCATCACGGCGCACAGGCCGAGCATCGCCCAGAACAAGAGTCGGTACTGCTCAGGCGCGGTGTTCAAGCCGCCGACGGCGACCAAGATCAAGTAGCCGAGCAGATCGGTGAAGCGCTCGGCGACGACGATCGGCGCGGTGGTATGGATCGGCGCGCCCGTGATCTTGCGCACGAGCCACGACTTGAACACTTCGCCCATTTTTCCCGGCGTGACCGACAGTGCGAGACCGGAGAGCGAGATCAAGAACGAGGTCGAGTCGTCGAGTCGCACTCCGAGCAACGTGCAGTAGCGTCGCCACTTCCAGAAGCGCACGCAGTAGTTGGCGAAGGACAAGGCGCAGGCCGCGGCGATCGCCCACAGCGGCACGAGTCCGACGGCTTCGATGACCTTGGAGCGATCGGCCCAAAACACCATCGCGACGTACACGCCGACGAACAGGAACGTCGCGAGCACCAGGCCGCGGCCGAGTTTCTTGGGGAGTGCCATGCCGTCAACGCGCGGGCGCGGGCTCGCTCTTTCGGCCGAAAACAGCGAGCAGCATGAGCAGCACGACGGCGCCGACACCCACGGACAGCCACGGGCTCCAGCCCAGGAACGAGGCGGGGAAATAGCCCAACACGAGTGCCGCGGCGCCGGCGGCCAGCGCGTAGGGGATCTGCGTGCGCAAGTGCGCGGCGTGGTCGACATCGGCGGCCTTCGAGGCGATCACGCTCGCTGCTGCCAGCGGCGAGATGTGCCGGCCGAACAGCGCGCCTTCGAGCGTCGCGGCCAGCGTGACGACCAGCAAGCCGTGTTGGCCGAGCGACGAGCGCTCGCCGAGCGCATGCGCGAGCACGGTGACGACCGGCAGCAGTAGCGCCAGCGAACTCCAGCTCGAAGCGCACGCGAGCGACGTCGCCGCAGCGAGGAGCAGCGCGAGGCACGGCAGCACGTCGGGCGCGATCTTGCTGCCGATCAGATCCGCGAGGTAGCTCGGCGCGCCGAGTTGCACGACGCCTTGAGCGAGGCACCACGACGCCGCGAGCAACGCCGGCCATTTCACGCCCACGGCATTCCACATGGCGCGCAACAGCGAGCCGCCTGCGCCGGCGCGCAGCGCGAGCGCGAAGGCGGCGACGAGGCCGACGCACGCCGCGCTGCGCAAAGCGTGTGCGGTATCGGCGTGTGCTGCGAGCTCGATCCACTTCAGCGCGTCACCGAGCACGAC
>CAYHRR010000352.1:0-3765 GCA_964358875.1 uncultured Planctomycetaceae bacterium
GCTGCCGCGGGCGACTCCGCGCGTGTGCGGGCGCCGAGCCGCCCTAACACGCGCGGAGTTTTGGAAGAGGCATGGGTAGGTCGGGCGGCGTGGGTGCGGGGATTTGGTGGAGGTGCGATTGGAATTGCGATCAATGGGCCGGCATCGCGATTCAGGTGGCGCGTGGCGCAGCATGCTGGCGGCTGCTGCGTGCGCCTGCGATCCGGCTGCACTTTCGGGCGACCGACGGCGCGAAATCGGGTCACTCTTCCTACTGAGCCCGAACATGTGCGCGACTTCGTTCGTCGACTCCTCGGCTCGTCGCAACCGCACCCCCAGTCGGCAGGATTTTCCGCATGCACCCGCGCGCGTTGTTCTTTGCAGCCTTGTTCGTCTCCGCTCCCTTCGCTGCTGCGCAGGAGCTTCCTTCGACGCCCTCTGTCGCCGTTGCGGCCTTCGAGGCGATTCCCGACGGCTATGTCGCCAACGGCGGCGTGCACCGTGTGTTCGTCGATGCCGGCGCTGCTTTGATCGGCGAGCTCGCCGCGCGCGACGTGATCTTGAGCAGCGAGGACTACGGCTCGTTCGTGATGCTGCAAGTCGCCGTGTCGGGCGCGGGCGCGCTCGAAGCGCTGGTCGCTCGCGGCGCGCGTCTCGCGGACGAGCAAGCCTTGGTCGAGTTCAACGGCTACCTCCTGCACGGAGCTGATCGAACGGCGAATGACGCGCTGCTCGCGACGCTTCCGCCCGAGTTGCTCGCGCGCACCGGCGCTTTTGCGCTCGGCGAGCGTCGCATGCGCGTCGTGCAGTTCCACGGCCCGATCAAGGATGCTTGGCTCGACTCGCTGCGCGCGACGGGAGCGAACGTCGTCAGCTATGTCCCGAACAACGCCTACGTCGTCGTCGTCGACGGCGCAGCGAACGCGCGCCTCGAAGGGCTTGCACAAGAGCCGTTCGTGCTCGACCTCGGCGAGTACCACGCGGCCTTCAAGCTGCGTCCCGAGCTGCGCACGCCGCAGTTGCGCGCCGACGGCATCTACGACGTGATCCTGCAAATCGTCGCCGACGCGGACGGACGTCGACTCGCCGCTGATCTGCGTTCGCGCGCCTTCGAGGTGTTGAGCGAGCCGCATCAAGTGCTCGAGTACCTCAACATCGCCGTGAAGCTCGACGGCGCCAACATCATCGACCTCGCGCAGGACGCGCGCGTGTTCGCGATCGAGCCGGTGCTCGAAGCGCGCAAGCTGGACGAAGCGCAGGGCCAGATCATGGCCGCAAACGTCAACGGCGCAGGCACGCAACCGACGGGGCCCGGCTATCTCGCCTGGCTCGCGACCAAGGGCTTTCCCGGTGCAGGCGCCAATCCGTTCGCCTTCGCCGTCGACGTGACCGACGACGGCGTCGACCGGGGCTCGAACAGCGACGTCAACACCGAATTCAAGGTCGACGGACTCGCCGGCGGCGCGAGTCGCGTGGTCTACAACAACAACTACTCGGGCGACGCGCTCGCGGACAGCCGCGCGGGTCACGGCAACATCAACGCGTCGATCATCTTCGGCTACAACGCGCTGACCGGCGCCGGCGCCGAAGATGCGAGCGGCTTCAACTACGGCCTCGGCATCGCGCCGTGGGTCAAGGTCGGCAACTCGAAGGTGTTCAACAACGCGGGCTCGGGCGTGTTCAACCAGCCGACCTTGACGCGCATGAGCAACGCCTACACCGGCGGAGCGCGCGTGTCGTCGAACTCGTGGGGCTACACCACCGGCACGACCTACAACACCGACAGCCAGGCGCACGACACGGCGGTGCGTGATGCGCAGAGCGGAACGGCCGGCAATCAGGAGCTGTCGATCGTGTTCGCAGCCGGCAACGACGGCTCGGGCGCGTCGACGATCCATCCTCCGGGCACGGCGAAGAACATCATCACGGTCGGCGCGTCCGAGAACTTCCGCCAGACCGGCACCGACGGCTGCGCGATCGCGAACAGCGGCGCGAACAGTGCTCAGGACATCATCAGTTTCAGCAGTCGCGGTCCGACCGGCGACGCGCGCAAGAAGCCCGACATCATGGCGCCGGGCACGCACATCGAAGGCGCTGCGTCGCGCGCGACGGGCTACGACGGAACCGGCGTGTGCAATCAGTACTGGCCGGCGAGCCAGACCTTGTACGCGTGGTCGAGCGGCACGAGCCACTCGACGCCCGCCGTCGCCGGCGCCTGCGCGCTCGTGCGCCAATACTTCATCAACCAAGGTTGGACCACGCCGAGCCCGGCGATGGTGAAGGCCTATTTGTGCTGCACGACGTCCTACATGAACGGCGTCGGCGCGAACGACACGCTGCCCTCGAACAGCCAAGGCACCGGGCTCGTCAACCTCGCGCGTGCGTTCGATGCGACCTCGAAGTTGCGCGTCGATCAGACGACGACCTTGGGCGCGACGGGCGCGACCTACACCACGGCGGGCACGATCTCGAGCAGCACCGTGCCGTTCCGCGTCGTGTTGGCGTGGACGGACGTGCCCGGTCCGACGACCGGCAACGCCTACGTCAACAACCTCGACCTCGAAGTCACGGTCAACGGCACGCTGTACCGCGGCAACGTGTTCACCGGCGCGAACTCGTCGACCGGCGGCAGCGCCGACGTGCGCAACAACGTCGAGAGCGTGTTCCTGCCGATCGGGACGAGCGGCAGCTTCTCGATCACCGTGCGCGCGACGAACATCGCTGGCGACGGCGTGCCGGGCAACGGCGACACGACGGACCAGGACTTTGCGCTGATCGTCTACGACGGCGCGCTGTCGTGCCCCGACACCGACGGCGACGGCACCAACGATTGCCTCGACGGCTGCATCAACGATCCGTTGAAGATCGCGCCCGGCATTTGCGGTTGCGGCGTCGCCGACACGGATTCGGACGGCGACGGCACGCCGAACTGCAATGACGGCTGCCCGAGCGACCCGGCGAAGGTCGCGCCCGGTGCTTGCGGTTGCGGCATCGCCGATACGGATTCCGACGGCGACGGCACACCGAACTGCACCGATGGTTGCCCGAGCGACCCGTTGAAGATCGCGGCGGGAGCTTGCGGTTGCGGAGTCGTCGACACCGACACCGACGGCGATGGCGATGCGGACTGCGTCGACAATTGCCCGACCTTCTACAACCCCGCGCAGGCGGACTCCGACGGCGACGGCGTCGGCAACGTGTGCGACAACTGCACCGCGGTCGCCAACACGAATCAGGCCGACAGCGATTCCGATTCGGTCGGCAACGTTTGCGACAACTGCTCGACGATCAGCAATCCGCAGCAGGACGACACCGACAACGACGGCGTCGGCGATGTGTGTGACGGATGTCCCAACGACGCAGCGAAGACTGCGCCGGGAGTTTGTGGTTGCGGCGTGGCCGACGTCGACAGCGACGGCGACGGCACGCCGAACTGCATTGATGGTTGTCCGACGAACCCGGCGAAGATTGCTCCAGGCGTGTGCGGCTGCGCGGTGGCCGACACGGACTCGGACAGCGACGGCACGCCGAACTGCATTGATGGTTGCCCGACCGATCCGCTGAAGATCGCGGCGGGAATTTGCGGCTGCGGTGTTGCTGACACCGACTCGGACAGCGACGGCACGCCGAACTGCAACGACGGTTGCCCGACCGATCCGCTGAAGATCGCCGCGGGAGTTTGCGGTTGCGGTGTCGCTGACACGGACTCGGACAGCGACGGCACGCCGAATTGCAACGACGGTTGCCCGACCGATCCGCTGAAGATCGCCGCGGGAGTTTGCGGTT
>CAYHRR010000352.1:3865-4881 GCA_964358875.1 uncultured Planctomycetaceae bacterium
GCTGACACGGACTCGGACAGCGACGGCACGCCGAATTGCAACGACGGTTGCCCGATCGATCCGAACAAGACCGGTCCGGGGCTGTGTGGCTGCGGGATCCCCGAAGTCGACAGCGACGGCGACGGCACGCTCGACTGCGTCGAATTCTGTCCCAACGATCCGAACAAGGTGAGCCCGGGTCAATGCGGCTGCGGAACGCCCGACACCGACACGGACAGCGACGGCACCGCTGACTGCAACGATTTGTGCCCGCTCGATCCGCTGAAGCTCGCGCCCGGCGCGTGCGGCTGCGGACTCGCCGATACGGACTCCGACAGCGACGGCACGCCGGACTGCATCGACGGCTGTCCGAGCGACGCGAGCAAGACCTCGCCCGGCGCGTGCGGCTGCGGCGTGGCCGACACGGACACCGATTCCGACGGAGTCGCGGACTGCACCGACAACTGCGACACGCTCGCGAATCCGCTCCAGGAGGACTGCGACGTCAACAGCATCGGCGACGCGTGCGACATCGCGGCGGGCGCGTTCGACACGAACGTGAACGGCATCCCTGATGCGTGCGAGCAAGGTGTCGTGTTCAGCTACTGCACCTCGGGCACCAGCACGAACGGCTGCGTGCCGACGATCTCCGCGAGCGGCACGCCGAGCGCCGCCGCGACCTCCGGCTTCACGCTGTCGGCGAGCGGTTCCGAAGGCGCGCAGCAGGGACTGTTCTTCTACGGCTTCAACGGCCCGAAGACGGATCCGTGGGGCACGAGCTCGAGCTTCCTGTGCGTGAAGTCACCGTTGGAGCGCACGGGCGTTCAAACGATGGGCGGCACGATCGGCGTGTGCGACGGAACGATGAGCACCGACTTCCTCGTGTTCGTCGCCACGCACACCAACGCCTTGGGACGACCGCTCTACGCGGGCCAAGTGTTCGCGGCGCAGCTGTGGTACCGCGATCCCCCGTCGCCGAAGACGACCATGCTGAGCAACGCGTTGCAGTGGACGATGCTCCCGTGAGTTGACGGAGC
>CAYHRR010000353.1:0-4862 GCA_964358875.1 uncultured Planctomycetaceae bacterium
AAGCGTTCGCTCGCGGGCATCATCGACGACGTGCGCGGCGACGCGCTTTCTCCGAGCGGGCTCGCGAAGTTGCGCGCGCTCGATTTCGCGAAGTTGCCGTTGATCGATGGCGAGCCGCGCTTCGGTCCGTGCGTCGCGAAGGTCGGCAAGTTCTTGTGCATCGGCCTCAACTACGCCGACCACGCCGCGGAGACCGGCGCGCAAGTGCCGAGCGAACCGGTCGTGTTCATGAAGGCGACGAGCGCGATCATCGGCGCGAACGACGACGTCGAGATTCCGCGCGGCGCGTTGAAGTGCGATTGGGAAGTCGAGCTCGGCGTCGTGATCGGCTCGCACGCCAAGTACGTGTCGAAGGAGCGCGCGCTCGAACACGTCGCGGGGTTTTGCGTCGTCAACGATCTGTCCGAGCGCGAGTACCAACTCGAACGCGGCGGTCAGTGGGACAAAGGCAAGGGTTGCGACACCTTCGGGCCGATCGGGCCGTACCTCGTGACGCGCGATGAAGTGCGCGATCCGCAGAACCTGTCGCTGTGGCTCGACGTCGACGGCCGCCGCTTCCAAACCGGCAACACGCGCACGATGATCTTCACCGTCGCGCACTTGGTCAGCTACGTCAGCCACTTCATGAGCTTGCAACCCGGCGACGTGATCTCGACCGGCACGCCGCCCGGCGTCGGGCTCGGTCAGAAGCCGACGCCGATCTATTTGCACGCGGGTCAAACGATGCAACTCGGCATCGAAGGCCTCGGCGAGCAGCGGCAGCGGACGGTCGCGAGCCGCTGAACACCGCGCGCGAGTCGTAACCGTTCGATCGGCGCTGACTAGAATTTGCCGTTAGGCTCGCACGCCATGTGGATCCCGTTGATCGCCGCACTGTTTGCGCTCGCGCAGGAGCCGACGTCGGCCGACGTGCGCGTGGTGCGCGAGATTCGCGTGACCGTCGTGCAGGGCGACAAACCGGTCGTCGGCGCGGAAGTGCGCTGGTTCGAAGGCGTCGAGCACGGCCTCGACCTCGGCCGCCTCGACGAGCGCGCGCTCGCGTCGGGCAACAAGGCGACGGCGGACGGCGAAGGTCGCGTCTCGCTGCGCGTGCGCGCGTTGCCCGCGACGCTGGTGGCGAATGCGCCGGGCGCGTGGGGGAGACAAGTCGTCTACGAAACGCGTTCGGCGTGCAAGCTCGCGCTCGAGCCCGACCGCGACCTGATCGTCGACGTCGTCGACGGCGACGGACATCCGCTCGGCGGAGTTCCGGTCGTGATGCGGAACGAGTGGCCCGACGAGCCAGACGAATGGTCGTCCACGGGTCCGGTGAAGGTGCTCGAAGCTGTGACGGCGCCGACCTCAGGTCGCGCCGTGCTGCGACACGCACAGCTCGTTTTCCGCAGGGCGGCCGAGTTCGACGCCAGCGTGCGCGAGCGTTACCTGCGGCGGACCGAGCCTCGCTCCGCATGGTGCGTCGCCGTCGACACGACGCCGGCCGACGTCGCGCGCGCGGACTTCACGGACGCGCTTCCGACCGAGCCGGTCAAGCTCGTGCTCGGGCGCACGGCGACGCTCGACGTCGAGTTGAGCGACGCGGATGGTCGTCCGGTCGGACCGGATGCGTTCGTCGTGCTGCACGCGCAACCCCGTGTCGACTCCACACTCGCAACCGCCGGTTTCGTCTTCGCCGAAGCGCTTCCCATCGGAGTGACGCGCGCTGCGGCCATCGAAGGACGAGCGTCGTTTCGCAACGTCGGCACCGGGTGCGACCTGTCGATCGCGGTCTTCCGCAACGGAGCTTCTGCAGGTGTGATCCAGCCACTCGGAAGTCCCTTGGCGCCAGGCGAGCATCGGCACCTGACCGACCGGCTTGGACGCGCGCTGGCGACGCTCGCATTCCGCGCCAACGGTCCAGACGGGAGAGCGCTCAGTGCGCCGCTTCAGGTGCAGCGGCACGCGTTCACCGTGCACTCGGACTTCAGGTCGAACTCCGGCTTCTGCGAGGTTGCGACGGTCAGGCCGAGTCCCGACGGCGTCGTGCGGATTGACTCGCCCGCGGACAATAGAAGTGCGCACCTGCGCCTGTCGGCGACCTGGGACGACGGGCAGTTGCTGGACGCGTGGATCGAGGTGAGCAAGGTCAACGGCGGCGTGCGCGATCTTGGGACGCTCGCATTGAAACCGGCGACGCTCTCGGTCGCGGGTGTGGTCGTCGACGATGCCGGGGCGTTGCTCGCCAATCGACGCGTGGGTGTCGGGTTTCCGGCGCTTTGGGTTACGACGGACGCCGACGGGCGCTTCGAGTCGTACGCGCAATGCACGGACGCTGTGCGTGTCTACGTCCCGTCGATCCTGCCGGACTACTGCCAGGTGGACGTCGAGATGTTGTGCGGCACGTTCGATGCGCGCGTCGTCATGCGCCGATTGGCGAACGTGCAAGGCTATTTGCGCGTCGACGACGGGCACGCCTCGGAAGGGCTGACGATCTTCCTGTTGCGAGTCGACGAGACCTCGGACCTCGACTCGGCACCCGGCACGAGCCGCTTTTGCGCGTGCGACGGCAAGTTCGAGTTCCCGAACGTGCTCGCTGGCAAGTACGTGCTCCAAGTCAAGGCGCGCGACGCGAGCGGCACGCAGAAGGTCGTGTACTCGCGTTGGAACGTCGTGGTCCCCGGCGGACAAACGACGGATCTCGGCGAGATCGTGATCCGCTGAACATGCGCGATGGAGCGAGCGAGTCGCTCGCTATCGTCTCGCGTTCGGTTGCGAAGCATGCGAAGCGCGGACGTAGCGATCATCGGCGGCGGCATCGTCGGGTTGGCGACGGCGCATGAGCTCGTTCATAGGCGGCGCGGCGTGCGCGTCGTCGTGTTGGAGAAGGAGCGCGAGCTTGCGACGCATCAGACCGGGCGCAACTCGGGCGTCGTGCACAGCGGGATTTACTACAAGCCCGGCTCGCTCAAGGCGCTCAACTGCCGGCGCGGCAAGGCGCTGCTCGAAGCGTTTTGTCGCGAGCACGGCGTGCCTTTCGAGCGCTGCGGCAAGGTTGTCGTCGCCACGAACGCCGCCGAGTTGCCGCAGCTCGCGGTGATCGCCGAGCGCGCGCGCGCGAACGGAGTTGATTGCGCAGAGATCGGCGTCGAGCGCTTGCGCGAGCTCGAGCCGCACGCGGCGGGCGTCGCGGCGCTCCACGTGCCCGAGACCGGCATCGTCGATTACGTCGACATGTGCGCGAAGCTCGCGACCGAAGTGCGCCTGCACGACGGCGCTATCGAGTGCTCGACGAAAGTGCTCGCGCTCGAAACGCGGCGCGGCGAGGTCGCGCTCGAAACGACGAACGGTTCGCTCGTCGCGAAGCTCGCCATCAACTGCGCCGGCTTGCACAGCGACCGCGTGCTGCAAAACGCGGGCGAAACGCGGCCTGCGCGCATCGTTCCGTTTCGCGGCGAGTACTACGAGCTCGTGCCGAGCGCGCGCGGGCTCGTCAACAACCTCATCTATCCCGTGCCCGATCCGAACTTCCCGTTCCTCGGCGTGCACTTCACGCGCATGGTGCGCGGCGGCGTCGAGTGCGGGCCGAACGCCGTGTTCGCGTTGTCGCGCGAGGGCTACGAGTGGGACGACATCCGCGTGCTCGACCTCGTCGACGCGCTCGCGTATCCGGGCATGTGGAAGCTCGCGGCGAAGCATTGGCGCACGGAGCTCGGCGAAGTTTGGCGCTCGCTGTCGAAGCGCGCCTTCACGAAAGCGCTGCAACGCCTGCTGCCGGACTTGCGCTCGGAGCACCTCGTGCACGCGCAGGCCGGCGTTCGTGCGCAGGCGCTCGCGCCCGACGGCGCGCTCGTCGACGACTTCTTGATCCGCGTCGCAGGTCGCGTCGTCCACGTGCTCAACGCGCCCTCGCCGGCGGCTACTGCGTCGCTCGCGATCGGCGAACACATTGCCCAACAAGCTGAAGCGCTGCTGTGAACATGGTCGAGCACATCGTCTATCCGAGCGAGCGCCTGCACGAGTTCAGCACGCGCGTGTTCCTGCACTTCGGCGTGCCGCGTTCGCACGCCGAACTCGCCTCCGACGTGCTCGCGTCCGCCGACTTGCGCGGCATCGACTCGCACGGCGTCGCGCGCTTGCACACCTACTTCGACATGCTCGAGCTCGGGCGCATCAATCCGCGGCCGCGCATTTCGATCGTGCGCGAATCGTTGAGCACCGCGACTGTCGACGGCGACAACGGACTCGGGCTCGTCGTCGGGCCGCGCGCGAACAAGATCGCGATGGACAAGGCCGACACGGCGGGTTCCGGCTGGGTCAGCGTGTGCAATTCGAATCACTTCGGCATCGCGGGTTGGTATCCGCTTCAGGCCTTGAAACGCGAGCAAATCGGCTGGGCGATGACCAACTCGACCAAGCTCGTCGCGCCGCTGTGGGGCGCCGAGCGCATGCTCGGAACGAATCCGATTGCCATCGCGTTCCCCGGCCTCGAAGAGCCGCCGATCGTGATCGATCTCGCGACGCCGGCGGTCGCCTACGGAAAGATCGAGATCGCGAAACGACGCGGCGAGAAGCTGCCGCTCGGTTGGGCGATCGATCGCGAGGGGCGCGTCACCGACGATCCGCACGGCATGATCGACGGCGGCGCGCTGTTGCCGCTCGGCTCCGATCGCGAGCACGGCGGGCACAAGGGCTATGCGCTCGGGATGATGGTCGACGTGCTCGTCGCGGTGTTGAGCGGCGCGAATTGGGGCCCGTTCACGCCGCCCTTCGCGCTGCGCCAAGAAGAGCCGAAGCGCTCCGTCGGCAAGGGCATCGGCCACTTCTTCGGCGCGATGCGCATCGACGGCTTCATCGATCCGACGGCGTTCAAGCGCCAGATCGACGAC
>CAYHRR010000354.1:0-4859 GCA_964358875.1 uncultured Planctomycetaceae bacterium
TCACCCGAGAGCGCGGACATCGACTCCCTGGCGAAGTGGCGTTGGCTCGCGCCGGGTCACGACTGGGATGCGTTGCGTTCCGCCTACCGCGAGTCGGAACAAGCTGACGCGGCACGCAGCACAGCACTGGGTCGCGCCTACGTGGCGTTGACCGGTGTGTCGCCGGACGAGTCGAACTAGTCAGCGTTTCCCCGCTGTTGCGGCGCGCACTCAATCCGTGGACTGTCCGCGGGCAGCGACCGCGAGGAACTCGTCGTCGCGCGAGCGGTCACTCTTCGCAGTAAGCGCCGACACGCAGACGAGCAAGGCGACGTTGACGGCGAGTCCGTAGACGCCTTCGTGGATCGCCCACGGGCGCCAATCGGCGCGCGCGGCGAAGACGAGCGTCGTGACGATGCCGCCGCACAACCCGGCGGCGATCCCGGCTGCCGTCGCGCGGCGCGAGTACAGCGTGGCGACGACCGCCGGCATGAACTGCGTGATCGGGCCGTAGGCGAATAGCAAGAGCCACACGAGCGACTGCTGCCACCACACGGCGATCGCGTAGGCCGCGAGCATCACCGGCACGAGCGCCCAACGAATCCACGTGCGCTCGCGCTCGGGAGTCAGCGCGACACCCATGCCGCGCACAACTCCATCGCGCACGGCGACGGACGCGGCTGCGTGACCGATCGCATCGCCACCCATCGCCGCTGCGAGAGCGCCCGCGCAGAACAAACCGATCACCAGCGGCGGCACGCCGTGCTCGAGCATCAAGAACGGCACGATCTGATCAGGCCGCTCCGGCGCCTTCGCGTACAGCACGCCGGCAAAGCCCATCACCAAGATCGGCAGTTGGAAGATGAGGAAGGTCGGATACAGCACGACCGAGCGACGCAGCGTGCGGTCGTCCTTCGCTGTGAAGGCCTTCATGAACAGGTGCGGCCAGCACGAGAAGCCGAGCGTGCTGACGAACACGGCCGACGAGTACTCCGACCACGACCACGGCGTCAGCGGTTCGCCGGCGATCGGCTTGGCGAGTCCCGGCGCGACCAGCATCTCCGGCCGCGCTTGCGCAAGGCGCTCGAACATCGCGCCGATGCCGCCGTACATCAACGTCGGTAGGTACAAGCCGAGCGCCCAGGCCATCGAGAGCATCAACACGCCTTGCAGCACGTTCGTCCAACCGACACCCATCAAGCCGCTCTTGGCGACATAGACGAGCACGATCGCGTACACGAGCGCGGCGCCGAGCTCCATCGAGATCGCTCCGCCCGACACGATGCGCAGGATCAAGCCCGCGCCTTGCATCTGCACGGCGATGTACGGAATGAACGCGATCAAACTGATCACCGCCATCAATGCGGCGAGCGGCGGGCTCGCGAAGCGCTGCGCGATCATCTCGGCCTGCGTCACGAAACCGTGCACGCGTCCGACGCGCGCCGCGCGCGGTCCGAGGAAATAGAACGGCACGAAGCCGAGGATGCCGTAGGTGAGGATGTAGTAGGCGGCGGCGCCCTGCTGGTACGCGCGCCCCGGCATGCCGAGGAAGGTGAAGGCCGAGAAGATCGTCGCGCCGGTGATGAAGTACATCAGCACCAGTCCGAGCGAGCGGTCGCCGGCGACGTAGCCGATCACCGAATTCGACTGCGACTTGCTCGGCCACAACCCGACGGCGAGGCACACCGCGAGATAGACGGCGACGACGCCCAAGACGACCGGTGAGCCCGTCATGCGTCAGTCGCGGTTCGCCGCCCAGTCGTAGGCGATCAGCACGACAAAGGTCGCGACGATCCAGCCGACGATCCAAGCGAGCGAGAACGGCAAGCCGCAGATCAACGGCCGCACGCGATTGCCCAGCGCCGGATACACGGGCCAGGTCAGCGCTGCGAAGGCGGCGACGCAGTACGCGCCGAACGCAACGTGCAGCCAAGTCTTGCTCGTGCGCGGCGCATTCACGCGTCAAAGGCTAGGGCCGCCGTGCGTCGCGAACAACGCTCAGCGGCCCTGCGTTCCTTGTCATCGCGCGCGACTTGGCACGTGCGCTGGATGTGGTGACGCGCTGCTTGCCCAGCGCGCGCTCGCCGTGCCTCGCTATTGGCGTTGGCACTGGCGGCACGAGCTCGATCTCGTCGCGCGCTAGATCTTGCCGTGCTTGCGCCTCTGGCGGCGGTTGGTCTTGCGACCACCGACCGTCCTTTGGCGAGTGAGGAAGCCGGTCTTCTTGGCGTGCTTGGCTTTGCTGCGACGGATGTTGGTCTTCATGTGGGGCCCGTTTGAGGGGGGCGAGAGTCTAGTGCGCGGCTCGGCGAACGCCAGAGCCTAGGAGCCGGCTGGCGGCGGTAGCTCTAGCCGCCCGACATCGACAGGCCTTTGCGCGGCGCGACCATGTCGGTCGGGATCACGGCCTTGTCGAAGGCCGCGGCGGTCATCAACTGCAACTCGACCACGCTCTCGCGCAGCGTGATGCCCTTGTGGTGAGCATTTTTCGCGACCTTCGCGGCATTGTCGTAGCCGATGTGGCGGTTGAGCGCGGTCACGAGCATCAACGACTTCTTCATCAGCTCGTCGACGCGCGCGGTGTCGAGCAGCAGACCGGCGATGCAGTTCTCGCGGAACGAGTCGCACGCGTCGGCCAGCAAACGCGCGGATTCCAGCACGTTGTGGATCATCACGGGCTTGAACACGTTGAGCTCGAAGTTGCCCTGCGATCCGGCGAAGGTCACGGCGACGTCGTTGCCGAAGACCTGCACGCACACCATGGTCAGCGCCTCGCACTGCGTCGGGTTCACCTTGCCCGGCATGATCGAACTGCCCGGCTCGTTCTCGGGCAGCTTCAATTCGCCGATGCCGCAACGCGGGCCCGAGCCGAGCCAGCGCACGTCGTTGGCGATCTTCATCAAGGCGGCGGCTGCGCTCTTGTAGGCGCCGGACAGGAACACGAGCGCGTCGTGGGCCGCCAGCGTCGCGAACTTGTTGGGCGCGCTCTTGAACGGAAGGCCGGTTTCCTCGGCAATCTTGCGCGCGGCGAGCTTGGCGTAGTCGGGGTGCGTGTTGAGGCCCGTGCCGACAGCCGTGCCGCCGAGCGCGAGCTCGTACACGCCGGGAAGCGCGTTGGTGATCGCGCGGCGCGCGTCCTTCAACTGCTGCACGTAGCCCGAAAATTCCTGACCGACCGTCAAGGGCGTCGCGTCCTGCAAGTGCGTGCGCCCGATCTTGACGACCTTCTTCCAGGCCGCCGACTTCGCGGCCAGTTCCTTCTCGAGCGCCTCGAGCGCCGGCAGCAAACGCTTGACGGTCTGCTCGGCCGCAGCGACGTGCATCGCCGTCGGAAAGGCGTCGTTCGACGACTGCGCACGGTTGACGTGGTCGTTGGGATGGATCGGCTTCTTCGAACCGAGTTCGCCGCCGAGCAGCTGGATCGCGCGGTTGGAGATGACCTCGTTCGCGTTCATGTTCGACTGCGTGCCCGAACCGGTTTGCCACACGACCAGCGGGAAGTGCTCGTCCCACTTGCCTTCGATCACTTCGTCGGCGGCTTGCAGCAGTGCCTTGTGCTGTTTCTTGTCGAGCATGGCGAGCTCGCCCAGCTCGATGTTCGCCAGCGCCGCACTCTTCTTGACCACTCCGAGCGCGCGGATCATCGGCCGCGAGAAGTGATGGCCGCCGATCTTGAAGTTCTGGCGCGAGCGCTGCGTCTGAGCGCCGTACAGGCGGTCGGCGGGAACTTCGATCGGACCGAACGAATCACTCTCGATGCGGGTGGCGGCCATGCTTGCAACTCCTCGTGGTGCGGTTGGAGCGCGCGAGAATAGCGGTGCGCGCGACGCTGCGACAACCGCGCATGGACGTAGAGACGCGCGACGCTGAGCGCATCGAGCGGAGCGCCTTCGACAGCAGGTCGAAGCGCGCGGCGTCGCCGCTCACGCGCCGCAGCAGCGCTTGAACTTGCGGCCGCTGCCGCAGGGACAGACGGCGTTGCGTTCGACGCTGCTCGGCGCTTGGACGCGATCGATGACGCGCCAATCCGAGGCGGGTCGCGCGGCCTTCAAGCAGCGCGCCATTTTTTGCATCACCGGCGCCGCGTGCTCGAAGTACGCGAAATAGCCCGCGCACAGCCGATTGAGCCCGAACTCGCCGTCGCGCGTCGTCGCGTCGCGATCCTTGGGACAACCGCCCCAGCACACGCGCAAGTGCGCGCACTCACGGCATTGGCGCGGCAGCGATTCGGCCTTGTCGAGCCCGAAGCGCGCCTGCTGTTCGCTGTCGACCTGCGCCGCGAGTCCGACCTCGCGCACGTTGCCGAGGTGGTGGCCCCAGTCGACGAAGTGATCGCACGCGAACACGTCGCCGCTGCGTTCGATGGCGACGCAACGGCCGCAGTAGCGCGAGGTGACGCACGTCGCTCCCGGCGCATCGAGCGTCGCCGCGAGCAGCGAGTCGATGTCGCGCACGAACACGCGGCCGACGTGCTCGCGCTCCAACCAACGGTCGAGCACGCGCGAAAGGAACGCTCCGTAGGCTGCCGGTTCGACGCTGCGTTCGCCGTGCCCGAGCGTTTCGGCAGGCGGTTCGACGAGCGGAATGAACTGGAGGAAGGTCGAACCGCTCTCGACGAGGAAGTCGTACACGCGCTTGGGCTCGGCTTGATTCGCGCGGTGCACGACGGTCAGCGTGTTGAACTCGACCTCGTGCCGCTGGAGCACTTTCAAGCCGCGCATCACGCGCTCGAAACTCGGACGGCCTTCGTGGTCGACGCGATAGGCGTCGTGCAATTCGCGCGGCCCGTCGAGGCTCAGCCCGACCAAGAACTTGTTGGCGGCGAGGAACGTGCCCCAGGCGTCGTCGAGCAACGTTCCGTTGGTCTGCAGCGAGTTGCG
>CAYHRR010000355.1:0-4850 GCA_964358875.1 uncultured Planctomycetaceae bacterium
TTGCGCCAACCGCTGGAGTCCGGCGCGGTACTGATCAGTCGCGCGGGGCGACAGCTCGAGTTGCTCGCGCGCTTTCAACTGGTCGCGGCGATGAATCCGTGTCCGTGCGGCTACCAAGGTCACGCGCGCGTGCCGTGTCGTTGTCCGCCGACGCACGTGCAGCGTTATCGGCACCGGATTTCGGGACCGCTGCTCGATCGCATCGACCTGCGCATCGAACTCGCGCCGCCGACGCTCGACGAGCTCGGCGAAGCGCGCGGCGTGGCGGGCGCGCCGGACACGGCCTTCGCAACGTTGCGCGAGCGTGTCGTCGCGGCCCACGCGCTCCAAGCCGCACGTCAAGGCGCGCGGCGCAACAGCGAACTCGACGCCGAGCAGCTCGACCTGCTCACGCCGCTCGACACCGCGACGAAAGCGTTGCTCTCCCGCGCCGCGCGAGCGCGCAACCTGTCCGCGCGCGGCGTCCAATCGCTGCGCCGCGTTGCCCGCACGCTCGCCGATCTCGACGGCCTCGAAGTCGTCCGCGGCGAACACCTCGCGCAAGCGCTCGCGCTGCGTTCGCCGCTGACCTGAACGCGCTACTCGTGACGGAGCGCTTCGACCGGGTCCATGTTGGCCGCGCGCCAGGCGGGGTACAGGCCGAAGATCACGCCGACGCCGGCGGAGATCAGGAACGCGAGCAGCGGCGCCGAAGGCGTGATGATCGTGCGCATGTCGGCCGTGTGCTCGACGATCGTCGGGATCAGCAGTCCGAGCGCCACCCCCAGCAATCCGCCGCCGACCGACAACACGATCGTCTCGACCAAGAACTGCGTGACGATGTGGCGGCGCTTGGCGCCGAGCGCGCGACGGATGCCGATCTCACGCGTGCGCTCGGTGACCGTTGCCAGCATCACGTTCATGATGCCGATGCCGCCGACGAGCAGACTGATCGAGGCGATCGAGCCGAGCACGATGTTGAAGATGCGCTTGGTCTCTTCGGCGCGCAGCAGCAGTTCGAGCGGCACGATGATCTCGTAGTCGGGCTGCTTGTGGTTGCGCGAGAGCATCTCGCGACAGGCCGCGGCGACCATCGGGATGTTCTCGGGTTCGTTGACCTCGGCGATGATCTCGTGCAGCTCGACCTCCTCCATCTCGCGGCTGCCGGCGCGCATCTTGACCTGCATGTTGCCGTACCACTTACGGCCGGTTTCGAGCGGGATGTAGACCTCGGCGCTCGACTTGCCCTCCGGCGAGGCCGCGCCGTTGGGATCGTCGCCGCGCAGGCGCACGCGCCCGAGCAAGGTGCCGACGACGGTGTAGTAGTCCGCGCCGATCTTGACCTGCTCGCCGAGCGGCGAGTTGAACGGGAACAGGTAGTGCGCGACCTCGTCCGACAGCACGCACACGTTGGCGACGCGCTCCATGTCCGAGTCGGAGATGAAGCGGCCCTCCTGCACGACGCGGTTGGTGATCTCGCGGTACACGGGCATGGTCGCCATCACGCGCGGATTCATGGCGCGATCGCCGAAGCGCACTTCCTCGTAGATCTCGCGCTGCGGCACGACGCGCGACACGCCGGGAAACGTCTCGGACACGCGCGCGAGGTCGGCCTCGGTCAAGCCGTAGGCGTTGACGCGCGTCGTTTGCGCCGAGCTCGACGCAAAGTCCTCGCGCGGTTTCACCGAGCGCAAAATGATGTTGTTGCTGCCGAGCTGACGGATCTGCTCCTGCGCCTCTTCGCTGGCGCCTTCGCCGATGGCGAGCATCGCGATCACCGAACTGGTGCCGAACAACACGCCGAGCGTGGTCAGCAAGCTGCGCAATTTGTGCAGCATCAAGCTCGAAACACCGAGCCGAATCGTGCGCCCGAGCGACGGACCCTTCATGCGTGACTCCCGCTGCGTGCGCGCCGTTGGTTGCGAACGATCGACTCGACGCGCCCGTCCTTGAGGCGCATCACGTGCTGCGCGCGATCGCCGACGTCGGCTTCGTGCGTGACCAAGATGATCGTGCGACCCTCGGCGTGCAGTTCGTCGAGCAAGGCCAGGATCTCGAGCGCGGTCTGGCTGTCGAGGTTGCCGGTCGCTTCGTCGGCGAGGATCAGCGACGGGTGGTTGACCAGAGCGCGTGCGATGGCGACGCGCTGTTGCTGACCGCCCGAGAGCTCGGGCGGTTTGTGTTCGAGGCGTTGCGCGAGTCCGACGCGTTCGGCGAGTTTGCGCGCACGCTCCTCGCCGTCGTGCGGCGGCTCGTCCTGATAGAAGAGCGGCACCATGATGTTCTCGAGCACGTTGAGCTGCGGGATCAGGTTGTAGGACTGGAACACGAAGCCGAGCTTGCGGCTGCGCAACTCGGAGAGCTCGTCGTCCGTCAACGTGCCGGTGTCGACGCCGTCGACGCGGTACACGCCCTGCGAAGGACGGTCGAGGCAGCCGAGCACGTTGAGCAAGGTCGACTTGCCCGAACCCGAGCTGCCCATGATCGCCCAGTACTCGCCGCGCGCGAACGAGTGCGAGAAGCCGTCGAGGGCGCGCACTTCGTTCGTGCCCATGCGGTAGTGGCGCGTAACGCCGACGAGTTCGGCGACGGGCGTGGTGTCGGGAGTCGCGCTCATCCGCCGGATTTCGAACCGTCGCCGCCGTTGTCTGCGCCGCCGCCCTCACCACTGCGCGATCCACGGCGGCCGCCGCCTTGACCGCCACCCGGCGCGCCGCCGCCGCCTTGGAATTGCTCGCGCAACTTGGCGCGCTCTTCCTCGGTCATGTTCTGGAAGCGCTCGCGCATCTTGGCGCGCTCTTCCTCGCTCATGTTCGCGTTGCGCCCGCTGCGCTCGCCGCTCGCCTCGGATTCACCCGCCTTCGCGCCGGGCGCCGCATCCGTGCTCGGTGCCTTGCCCGCTTCGAGCATCGCACCGCCCTTGGCGCCTTCGCTCGCGCCCCCAGGCATCGTCGACGGCAGGCCGCTCGGCGGGATGCCGGTCGCGGGCATGCCTGTCGGCGCCGACGCTCCCTGCTCCGTCGGCGGAACGGCTTGCGCCACGAAATCCGACGGCGGATTGAGCAGCACCGTCTCGCCTTCCTTGACGCCTTCGGTGACTTCGACCCACAGGCGGTTGTAGCGACCGACCTTGACCTTGCGCTCCTCGTGCGACGCGGCCTTGGCCACGAACACGATGTTGTCGCCGCCCGAGCGGTACACGGACTGCGCCGGCACGTAGAGCGTGTCGGCGATGTCGTCGACGAGGATCTCGATCAAGCACGACATGCCCGGGCGCATCTCGAGCGTGCCGTCGAGGATCTGCACGTCGGCGCGGTACAGGCGCGTGTTGGGATTCGACCAATAGGAATTTTGGTCGGGCAACACCGCGACATAGGACACGCGGCCGTGGAACTCCTTCGCGCCCACGGCATCGATCTTGACTACGCACGCTTGACCGACCGCGACTTGCTTGAGCTGCGACTCGTGCACGCTCGCCTGAGCGATCATGCCGCTGGCGTTGGGGATCGTGAGGATCTCTTGGCGCTCGCGCACTTGCGATCCCTCTTGGATCGGCGTGCTCTGACCCATGCGATTCTGTTCTTGCTGCGCGTACACGACCATGCCGTTGCGCGGCGCGATGATCTTGGCCTTGGCGATCTGATTCTCGAGCTTCTCCAGCTTCTCTTGCTCGAGCTTGAACTGCGCCTCCTTGGTGCGCATGTCCGATTCGAAGTCGACGATGCGCGCCAAGGCCTGCAACTGGACGCGGTCGAGTTCGCGCTTGCCCTCCTCGAGGCCCGATTGCAGCTCGATCTTCGTGCGCTCGAGCTGGTACTTGTCGAGCAGCTGCTTCTCGCGCGTCGCGGCATCGAGCTGAATGCCCGCGCGTTTCATGGCCAAGTCGTCGGCGTCGAGCTCGGTCTTGGTGAGGAAGCCCTTCTCGTACAGCTGCTTGGACCAGTTGAGCTTGCTCTCGGCCTGCTTGTGCTGTTCTTCCGCGAGCGTGATCTGCTCGTCGGCCTTGGCGAGCTGGTTGGTGCGCTCGCCCTGCGCGGCCTCGAACTTCTCGAGGTCCTTCTCCGAGAACAGCAGCTTCTGTTCGGCCTTCTTGATGTCGCTGTCGTTCTGACTCTTCTGGATCTCGTAGTTCTTCTGCGACTTGACGAAGGCGGCGTCGGCGTTGCGCAGCGAAATCTCCTGGGCCAAACGCTTGTCGGTGAGTTGCGAAGCGTCGAGCTCGCACAACAGCTGGCCCTTCTCGACGACCGTGCCTTCGGCGACCAGGAACAGGATCGTCGAGTTGCCTTCGAGCTCGTTCTTGATGCTGACGGCGTCCGCCGCCTTCAAATTGCCGCGCTCGATCACGCTGATGCGCAACGGGCCGCGCTGCACGGACTGGCCCTCGACCTTTTCCGTCTTGGGCGGGCTGAACCAGCCGCGCTGCGTCACGCCGTAGCCCACCACGGCGGCGAGGGCGACGAGCGCGAGCACGACGGCGAGGCTGCTGATTCCGGATCGTTTCGAGTTCATGGTTGCTGCTCCGTCGGCTGTTCGAGCGCCTCGACGTGGATGCCGTTTTCGTCGACGCGAATGAGCTCCATGTCGCGCCACAAGGTCAAGTGCGAGACGCGTTGATCGATGCGCGCGGCGGTCAGCGCGTTGCGCGCGCTGCGCAACGCTTCCTGCGCGTCGAGGATGTCGCGCGTGTCCGCGCGGCCCGCGTCGCGATTGAGGTTGGTGCTCTCGACGCGGCGCTCGGCGAGCTTCACCGAGCCCTCTTGGATCTGCAGCGATTCGCGCTGCGTGCTCGCATCGCGCAGCGCGCTGCGCAGGTCGCCGCGAATCGTGTCCGAGTGGTCGTCGGCCGTGCGGCGCGCGCGCTCGCGCGT
>CAYHRR010000356.1:0-4827 GCA_964358875.1 uncultured Planctomycetaceae bacterium
TGGGTGACGAGCGAAATGAGCTTGTTCCTCGAAGCGTGTCCGGCGCGCGTCGTGCTGATCACCGGCACGCAGGGCAAGAGCTCGACGACCAACGCCACCGCGCGCTTGCTCGAAGAGTGCGGTCTGCGCGTGTTCGTCGGCGGCAACATCGGGCGCGCGCTGATCTCGACGCTCGACGACATGCGGAGCGAGGACGTCGCGGTGGTCGAGATCTCGTCGTACCAGCTCGAAGCGTGGCCGAACCCGATGCCGGAGCTCGAGCGCGTCGCGGCAGTGTGCTGCGTCAACGTGCTCGCCGATCATCTCGAACGCCATGGAACGATCGAGGCCTACGAAGCTGCGAAACGACGTGTCCTCGAGGTTGCCGGCGCCGCTGCCACGGTCGTCTTGTCCGGCGAGGATCTGCGCGTCGCTCGTTGGCACGTCGCGCGCGGCCGCGAGTTGCGCTTTCGCGCCGCGACCGCGACGGACGAAGGTCTCAACATCGGCGACGGCCGTTTTCGCCTCGGCCGCGAGACGCTCGGGCTCGTCGCGGACCTGCGCCTGCCCGGTGAATTCCAGCGCGCGAACATGCTTGCCGCGCTCGGCCTAGCCCATGCGCTCGGCGCGCGCCCCGAGCAACTGCGAGCGGCCTTGGGGCGCGTCGAAGGACTCGAGCATCGCCTGCAGGACCTCGGCATCCATGCGGGCCGGCGCGTGTGGGACAACGGCGTTTCGACGACGCCGGATTCGACACTTTCGGCGCTGACCGCGCTGGCGCGCCCGCTGACCTTGGTGTGCGGCGGTCAGGCGAAGTCGCTGCCGCTCGCAGAACTGGCGCGCGCCGCTGCAACGCACACGCGTCGCGTCGTGACCTTCGGCGCGTCGGCGGAGTTTCTCGCTGCGGCCTTTCGCGAAGTCGGCGTCGAGGTCCTGGCGACTCCGAGCGTCGAAGCCGCCGTCGCCGCCGCCTATGCGCGCATGGAGTCCGATGAAGAACTGCTGTTCTCACCGGCCTGTGCGAGCTTCGACGCGTACCGCAACTTCAAGGACCGCGCGCTGGCCTTCCGCGCCGCCTTGCCGCGCGCTGTCGCCGCGCCCCTCTGAGCCGATGCCGATCGCCTTCGACCGTCCGGGCCTCGAACAGAGCCATGCACGCCTCGCGAACTATGCGCGTGCGTTGCTCGATCGGTGCGGCGAGTACGCGCTGCAAATCCACGCCGACGAAGTCGGGCCGGAGCACCTGCTTTCGACCTTGATGGAGGACGAAGCCTGCGCCGCTCACGCCGTCACCGTGCATGCCTTCGCGGATCCGGCGACGATCGCCGAGGAAGCGCGCGCGATGTCGGCCGGCATCCTGATCGGCGGCTCGTCGGCGGCGCTGGCGTTCTCACCCCATGGCGTGCGCGGGCTCAAGGCGGCGCGCTCCTTGGCGGTTGAGCGCGGCGATAGCGCGGTCGAAGTCGTCCACTTGCTGCTCGGTTCCTTCAGCGCGCTGCCGGACGACGTACGCGCCGCGCTCGACGCCGGCGGTTGGTCGCCGCAAGGACTCGAGGCCCTGATCACGCGCGCCGCCGCTCCCGGCGTGACGGAATCCGGCTCGTTGTTCCGAAGTTTTTCCGACGACGCGAAGCGTGTGCTCTCGGCCGCCGCCAAGCTCGCGCGCAGCGCAACGTCGCCTTCGGTTTCCGCCGCGCACCTGTTCGTCGCCGGACTGCAGTCGGAGACACGTCTGGAGCGCGCCGCATGCATCCCTGCATCGAGAGCACGCCTCGTGTTGCGCGGGCGCAGCGACGACCCGAGCCGCGTGGAAGGCCCGCCCTTGCCCGTGGACGACGCTCTCGCGGCCTTTCTGCGCACTTTGCCCGAGCGTGCCGATTCGCTCGCCATGCTGCGCCACTACCACTCGGGTGCGACGGCCGAGCTCGCGCAAGTCCTCCATCGGCAGCGCGTCACTCAGGCGTTGCTCGAGCGCGCCCGCGGCGCGTTCCACGATCCGGATTAGCGCGCATTCGAGGTCGTTCTGCGACGCGCGGCTTCAACCGGGAGGTCGACGAATGCCTCGCGGCGATTTATAGGAGACGCCTGCGCCGCCGTGCTGCGCACCCATCCATGCTCTGCCAAATCTGCCAGAAGAACCCGGCCACGGTGCGCATCACCGAGGTCAAGCACCAGATCAAGCCGCCCGTCGAAGGCGCTGCGGGTGTGATCCACTCGCAGGGCTCGGAGCAGCACCTGTGCGACGCCTGCGCGCAAAAGCACGGCGTCCCGCACACGCCGGCGAAGAACGCCTCGGACGTGTGGAAACTGCTGCGCGCCACGCAAAACCCCAAGGCCGGAGTCGCCTGCCCTGATTGCGGCATGACGCTGCGCGACTTCCGCCAGAAGGGCCGACTGGGTTGCCCCAAGGACTACGAGGTGTTCGGCGCGCAACTCAAGGACTTGCTCGAGCGCATTCACGGCGCGACGCGCCACGTCGGCCGCGTACCGCTCGGCGCCGAACGCGCGCCCGACGAAGCTGCGCGCGTCGAGCCTGCGGAACAAAGCGACGCGTTGAAGCGCATGCAGCGCATGAACGAGCTGCAGCGCGCGCTCGACGCCGCGATCCGCGAAGAGGCCTACGAAGCGGCCGCCAAGCTGCGCGACGAGATTCGCTCGTTGCAGAGCAGTTGAGCCGCGCAATCGTTTCCCACTCATGACGGTGTCGGCGTTGGAACCGTCGCAGTGCGCACGTCATGATGGGCCGCGCTCGCGCTCTCGCGCTCGAAGCGTCGGGGTTCCTGAAGCGGTCACGCAGGGCCGCTTCCCGTAAACCCGGGCGCCCTTGAACGCCGACAAGACCGAGCTAGCAAGTTGGCCTGCTCCCCGGCGCTTGGGGAGCGTTGCTGCGGCGCGATCTCCACACGCCGATGCGACCTAAGCAGCGCACCAAAGAAGAGACACCCCATGTTCGACCGCTTCACCGACCGTGCGAAAAAGGTGATGAACCTGGCCCGTCAAGAGGCCGTGCGGTTCAACCACGAGTACTTGGGCACGGAACACATCCTGCTCGGCCTTGTGCAGGAAGGCAGCGGGGTCGCCGCCAACGTGCTCAAGAACATGAGCATCGACCTGACCAAGATCCGCGCCGAGGTCGAGAAGATCGTCAAGACCGGCCCGTCGATCACGGCCATGGGTCAGTTGCCGTTCACGCCGCGCGCCAAGAAGGTGCTCGAGCTCTCGATGGAAGAGGCTTCGAACCTCGGCCACAACTACATCGGCACGGAGCACCTCCTGCTCGGGCTGATCAAGGAGAACGAAGGCATCGCCGCGCAGGTGTTGATGAACTTGGGCGTCAAGCTCGAGGACGTGCGCGAGGGCGTGCTCGAGTTCCTCGGCGCCGATACGCAGGAGGAAGACGATGAGGAAACGTCGAGCGGCGAGGGCGGCGGAGCCCAGTCCGGCAACGGCGGTTCCGGCGGCGGCGGTGGAGCGGGCGGCGGCGCACAGGGCGGCAAGTCCAAGACGCCGGCGCTCGACGCTTTCGGTCGCGACCTCACCGAGCTCGCGCGCCAAGGCAAGCTCGACGCCGTGATCGGCCGCGAGAACGAAATCGAACGCGTGGTGCAGATCCTCTCGCGGCGCACGAAGAACAACCCCGTGCTGCTCGGCGAGCCCGGCGTCGGCAAGACGGCGATCGTCGAGGGACTCGCGCAACGCATCATCGACAGCGAAGTGCCCGAGCTCTTGCGCGGCAAGCGCATGGTCGTGCTCGACCTCGCGTTGATGGTCGCCGGCACCAAGTACCGCGGCCAATTCGAAGAGCGCATCAAGGCCGTGATGACCGAAGTGCGGCGCGTCAAGGACGTGATCCTGTTCATCGACGAGCTGCACACGCTGGTCGGCGCGGGCGGTGCCGAAGGCGCGATCGACGCGTCGAACGTGCTCAAGCCGGCCTTGTCGCGCGGCGAGATCCAGTGCATCGGCGCGACGACGCTCGACGAGTACCGCAAGCACATCGAGAAGGACGGCGCGCTCGAACGGCGCTTCCAATCCGTCGTCGTCGAACCGCCGACTCCGACGCAAGCGATCGAGATCCTCAAGGGACTGCGCGATCGCTACGAAGCGCACCACCGCGTGAAGTACATGGACGACGCGCTCGAGCTCGCCGTCGAACTTTCGACGCGCTACATCACCAATCGCTTTTTGCCGGACAAGGCGATCGACGTGATGGACGAAGCCGGCGCGCGCGTGCGCATCAAGTCGATGACGCCGCCGCCGGACCTCAAGCTGCTCAACGAGGAGATCGAACGCCTCGATCGCGCCAAGGACGAAGCCGTCACGTCGCAGGACTTCGAGAAGGCCGCGCAATTGCGCGACCAGGCCTACCAGCTGCGCAAGAAGAAGGAAGAGCAGCAGAAGTCCTGGAAGGAGCAGCAAAACGCCAAGGAAGAGACCGGCACGGTCACGGTCGACGTGATCGCCGAAACCGTGTCGAAGATGACCGGCATTCCGCTGACGCGCCTCGAGAAGGCCGAAGCCGAACGCTTGCTCGCCATGGAAAGCGAACTCGCACGCGTCGTGATCCACCAAGACGACGCGATCAAGGCCATTGCGCGCGCCGTGCGTCGTTCGCGCTCGGGTCTCAAGGATCCGCGCCGTCCGATGGGTTCGTTCGTGTTCCTCGGCCCCTCGGGCGTCGGCAAGACGTTCCTGTGCAAGCAGCTGGCGAAGTTCATGTTCGGCAGCGAAGAGGCCGTCACGACCATGGACATGAGCGAGTACATGGAGAAGCACAACGCTTCGCGGCTCGTCGGCGCTCCTCCGGGCTACGTCGGCTACGAAGAGGGCGGTCAACTCACCGAGAAG
>CAYHRR010000357.1:0-4787 GCA_964358875.1 uncultured Planctomycetaceae bacterium
ATCCTGGTGCGCGTGCGCTGGCGCTCGGCCGCGGGCGAAGCACAGGTCCAGATGCAGTGCATTCTCGGAGAAGACGTGTGAGCAAGTCACGCGCTGGTTTCACGCTCCTGGAGATGCTGATCGCGACCAGCGTGCTCGGTCTCGTCGTCGGCTCCTCGATGATGCTGACACTGCGCGGCAATGCAGCCCTCAACCGCTCGTCGGTGATGATCGCGGCGAACCTCAAGGCGCGCCACGCCTTGGCGCGCGTCGTCGAAGAACTTCAACGCGCCGGCGGCACGCTGACTCCGAGCCTGAGCGGTTCGAGCGGTTCCGACACGGTCACGTTCACTTCGATCGCCGACATCGTGAACGGCAACCCCGTGTGGAGCAACTCGACGCGCCTCGCGCGCACGGCGGCTCCCGAGGATGCCGACGACGGCGTCGACAACGATCACGACGGTCTGATCGACGAGGGGCAGATCGTCCTCACGCGCGACGTCGGCCTGCTCACGCAAGTGTCGATCGTGCTGTGCACCGATGTGCCGGAACGTGCTGCGGGAGAGCTCGCCAACGGCGTCGACGACAACGGCAACACCTTGAGCGACGAGAGCGGCTTCTGCCTGCAACAGCAAAACGACCTGCTGACCGTGCGCATCACGATCGAGCAGCCCGGCCAGGGCGGGAGCTCGGTACTGAGCAGCGTCGAGACTTCATTCAACTTGAGGAACTGATCATGCAACTTGGATACGACGACCGTCGTTCGCGCCGCGGCGCGGCGATGTTGATGGCGATGGTGTGCATCTCGAGCTTGGCTATCGCCTCGACGGCGTTGATTGCGATCAGTGCGTCGGCTGTGCGCGAGCATCGCGGCGCAAGCGAGCGCCTGCACGCGCAGTACGTCGCCGAAGCTGCGCTCAATGTCGGCATCGCCGAGGTGCGCGCGGGCGGCAACGGCGCCATCGGCACCGAGCAGGCTCCGTCGACATTGAACGGCTCGACCTACTGGGTCGAGAGCACGCAGCTTTCGGCCGACTTGCTGCAGCTCACTTCGACTGCGATCGACGACCGCACAGGTGCCTGCATGCAGATGACCTTGCAGCGCGAAGTCGACAGCATCTGGCTGTGGGCGGCGTTCGGGAAGGACGTGCTGCACATGGACAGCAACGCGCGCACCGACAGCTACAACTCCGCGCTCGGCACGTACGCGTCGCAGAAGGTCAACGGCAGCGGAGCGAGCGCCTATGCCGACACCGACGGCAACATCGGTTCGAACGGCGGCATCACCTTGGATTCGAACGCAAAGGTCTGGGGCGACGCCACGCCCGGGCCGAGCAGCGCCGTCGTGCTGCACTCGAATGCCTCCGTGGACGGCTCGACGAATCCGCTCGCGGAACCGCAGGAACTCCCGGCCCTGGTCGCACCGACCTATGCGAGCAACGGCAACAAGACCGTGAGCGGCACGTTCAACCTCGCGGCCGGCAACTACAGCTACAACACGTTCAAGCTCAACTCGAACGCGACGGTCAACGTCACCGGGCCGGCCAACATCGTGATCACGAATTTCACGTTGAACTCCAACACGAAGTTCTACGCGGACACGACCAACGGGCCGGTGAAGGTCTGGGTGCTCGACAACCTCGTGCTCGACAGCGGTGTCACGATCCGGCCGAACAACTACGTGCCGGCGGATCTCGAGCTCAACTTGCTCAGCGACAACGTCGCCGACCCGGGCATCACGATTCAGCTCGACACCGTGTCGTTCAGCTCGAACTCGTCGATGTACGGAACGATCTACGCGCCCGAGGCGAAGCTGCGCATCGACAGCAACTTCGAGCTGTTCGGCGCGATGATGGCGCGCAACATCGACTTGGACAGCAACTGCAAGATCCACTACGACGAGGCGCTGGCGACGACGAAGGCGAGCGGTTCCGTCGAGTGGCACAAGCTCGCTTGGCGCGAACTTCCTTACGCCGGGGACTGACGGCCACACATCGTCATGTCCCCCCGCCGGTTGTTTGCAGCGGCCTTGCTGCTCGCCTCCATCTTTGCCGCACCGGCCACGGCCGGCGACGAAGACGGAGTCGTGCGCAGAGCCGCGCGCGGGGAGGTCGCCCCCATCTCGATCGCGGAGGCTCACGTCGCACGCGTGCTGCGCGCTGCGCGAACGACACCGAAGCGACCCGCGAACGAAATCGTCGACGAGTTGTGCGCGCCGGGTCCGGTCCTGATCGGGCCCCTGTTGAAGATCCTGACCGAAGGCGCGATCCCGGCCTTGGACTTCGACGACGCCGCGCAAAAGCTGAGCGCTCCGCAGCGCGACTTCATCCTCGGCGCCTTGATGCGTTGGGATCCGCTGGAAGCGATCGATGCGGCGGAAGCACGCATGGCGGTCGAGGCGGACGCCCAACGCGCGAGTGCTGCGTTGTGGGTCTACTCCGCAGTCGGTGACGCGCGGCACCTTCGACGCGTGGTCGAACTCGCGCTGCTGCCGCCGCGCGAGGCGCAGCTCGGCGCGCTGGAACCGACCGCCGACGACACGCCGGACAGCGGGCCGAGCGCTCCGATCCTCGAAGCGTTTCGCTGTGCCGCCACGGGGATCCTCGCGCGTGACAGCAAGGGCTATGACGGTCTGTCGCGCCGCATCGAGCGTTGTCCGAGCGTGCTGCACGAAGCCTGGGTCGAGGCGATCGGCTGCGCGCGTGACCCACGCGGTCTCGAGGCGCTCGCGCGACTGTTGGTGATCCACCCGCAACTGGCCGAGTCGATCGTGCCCCTGGCGCGCACGCTCGGTCCGTCGGCGCAGTTCGAGATCAACGCCGACATGGCGCGCGCCGTGCGACCGTGCCTCTTTGATGCGCGTCCGACGTTGTGCGCCGCCGCTGCGCGCATGCTCGCCGAGCTCGAGGACGAGGACGCCGTGCCGCGCTTGATCGAACTGCTCGAATCCGACAGCGCCACGATTCGCGAAGCTGCGCTGTGGTCGTTGCGCAAGCTCAGTCGCCTCGACTACCCGGCCAAGCTCGAGCTGTGGTCGGGCTGGTTCGCCGAGGAATCGCGCTGGTGGTCGGTCGAAGGCCAACGCTGGGTCGACCGGCTGTCCCGCGGCACCGGTGCGGATCGGGCGGCGGCGATCGGGCGCCTCGCCGGTCGCTCGCTGTACCGCGACGAAATCGGCGCCGAAGTGGCGCAGGCCCTCCAAGACCGCGACGCCCGCGTGCGGCGACGCGCCTGCGAGGCGCTGGGCCAACTCGGCCTCAGCACCGCGTACGACGCTTTGCTCGGTGCGCTCGACGACGAGGACGAAAGCGTGCGTGAGGCCGCGCGCGCAGCACTCGGCCTGATTTCAGGCACGAGCTTGCCGCCCGAGCCGGCGCTGTGCCGCGTCGCCCTGCGCCTGTAGACGCGGCATGTCGATGTGCGCTTCGAGCGCTGCGCGGCAGACGCGCCGACGGCGCGACCGTATCCTGTTCGGCCGCTGAATCAGCGAGCCCTCCGAATGACCACCCGACCCGACCGTTCCAACTCCAAGTCCGACCCGCTCTCCAAAGAAGTCGAATCCGCTCTCGAAGGCATCAACCTTCAAGAGCTCGACGACCAAGGCCGACCGCCGACGCGCGGTGCCTCCGCGGCGGCGCGGCGGCTCGTCAAGGGCACGGTGGCCGGCATCAGTGGCGACGACGTGATCATCGAGCTCGGGCCGCGCTCGCAAGGCGTGATTCGCAAGACCGAGTTCGAGTCGTTGCCCAAGGTCGGCGAGGTGTTCGAGTTCTCGATGCACGGCATGGAGGACGGGCTGCACACCTTGTCGCGCAAGGAAGCGAAGGTGCTTGCGGCGTGGGATGAGCTCGCGGTCGGCTCGCGCGTCGAAGCGCGCGTCACCGGTCAGAACACGGGCGGACTCGAGCTGCGCATCGGACCCGTTGCGGCGTTCATGCCTGCGTCGCAGGTCTCGCTCAGTCGCGAAGAGAACCTCGCGCAATTCATCGGCAAGAACCTCGAGTGCGAGATTCTCGAACTCGACGGCGGCAAGAAGCGTGTGCTGCTTTCGCGCCGCAAGGTCCTCGAAGAAGCTCGCGAGGATGCGCGCAAGGATGCCGTCGGCGGTATTTCGCCCGGCCAACTGGTCACAGGCAAGGTGACACGCGTCGAGAAGTTCGGCGCCTTCGTCGACATCGGCGGCGGTGTCGAAGCGTTGCTGCACGTCTCGAATATTTCGCGTGCTCGTGTCGAGAACGCGAGCGACGTGTTGAAGAGCGGCCAGCAAGTGCGCGCGATGGTGCTCGAGATCAAGGACAACGGGAAGCGCATCGGCATCGGCACCAAGCAGTTGGAAGCCGATCCCTGGGACGAGATCGCGTCGCGCGTCGGCGTCGGTCAGCTCATGCAGGGCAAGGTCGTGCGCTTGATGGAGTTCGGCGCGTTCGTCGAGCTGCTGCCGGGCATCGAAGGGTTGTTGCACGTGTCGCAGATTTCGAAGGAGCGCCTGCGCAAGGTGCAGGACGCGCTCAAGGTCGGCGAGTCGGTGTCGGTGCGCGTGATGACGGTGGATCCGAAGTTGAAGCGCGTGGGGTTGACGCGTTTTGACGAGCGCGGGGCGTTGATCGGGTCGGAGGACGCGGTCGAGGGGACTGTGATTCAGGAGATGCTCGACAAGCAGGCGGGCGGCAAGGTTCAGACGAACTTCGGGAGTCTGTTCAAGAAGGCGTTGGAGCAGAAGAAGAAGTAGAGCGGCGCGGGTGTGGGCGCTGGCTTGGGCGCTGGGCGGATCAGGGGCGCGCGGCAGACAAGGCCGCGCGAGGCGCTGG
>CAYHRR010000358.1:0-1816 GCA_964358875.1 uncultured Planctomycetaceae bacterium
CCTTGCGCGCCTCGTCGAGGCGCGCTTCCGCAATCAACAAGCGCGCGAGCATCAGCCGCGCCGCGTTGTCGTCGCCGTGGGTTTGCAAATGCACGCGCAGCAGTTCGGCCGCTTCCGCGCGCTTGCCCGCAGCCTCGAGCGCCTGCGCCGCGGTCAGCGCATCGGGCGCCGGCGGGCCGAGATGTTGCTCGAGAAACTTGCGGATCTGCGCCTCGGGCAGCGCGCCGGTGAAGCCGTCGGCGAGCCGGCCGTCCTTCAGCAGCATCACCGTCGGCACGCTCTGCACCTGCAAAGCCTCGGCGATTTCGGGATTGGCGTCGATGTCGACCTTGGCGAGCACGAAGCGGCCCTTCATCTCGCGCGCGAGTTTTTCGAGCACCGGTCCGAGCGTCTTGCACGGCGCGCACCACGTCGCCCACAGGTCGAGCAGCACGGGCGTGGTCTTCGAGCGCTCGACGACTTCGCGCTGAAAGCTGGTGACGTCGACGTCGATGATCGCGGCGCTGTTGGGCTGGGTTTGCATGGACGGCACAGGTTAGCGAGCTCAGCGCCTGCTTAGGAACATGAGCTAGCTCGGCAACTGCTGGGACGCCTGCGCGCCGGCGTTCACTTGCGGATCAAGAAGTTCCGCGCGACGCGTCACTTGCCGATCAAGAAGTGACACACGTCCTGGTCGCGCATCACGTAGTCGCGGCCTTCGCTGCGCATCTTGCCGGCGGCCTTGATCGCGGCTTCGGTCTTGAAGGCGACGAGCTCCGACAGCGCGTAGATCTCGGCGCGGATGAACAGCTTCTCGAAGTCCGTGTGGATCACGCCCGCTGCGACCGGCGCGACGTCGCCCTTGTGGATCGTCCAGGCGCGAATCTCCTTCGGACCCGCCGTGTAGAAAGTCTGCAGGCCGAGCAGGTGGTAGGCCTGACGGATCAGGCGGTGCAAACCCGGCTCCTTCAAACCCATGTCGGCCAGGAAAGCCGTTCGATCGGCCGGCTCGAGCGCCATGATCTCGCCCTCGATCGCGCCCGACAGCGCGACCATCTCGGCGCCGCTCGCTTCGGCGTGGGCGCGCACGACGTCGACCAGCGGCGATTTGCCTTCGAGGTCGCTGTCGGCGATGTTCGCGACGAACAGCACCGGCTTCATCGTGATCAAGAACAGCGGGCGCAGAACATCGAGTTCCTGCGGCGTCCAGCGCTGCGAACGGAGCTGCTTGCCCGCCTCGAGCAACGCCTTCGCGCGCTCGAACACGACCTTGTGAAAGGCGGCTTCCTTGTCCTGCGCGCGCGCCTTCTTGGCCGCCTTGTCCAGGCTGCGCTCGACCGTGTCGAGATCGGCCAGCGCGAGTTCGATCTCGATCACTTCGATGTCGCGGCCGGCGTCGACCGAACCCGAGACGTGGATCACGTCGCCGCCTTCGAAGCAGCGCACGACGTGCAAGAGCGCGTCGCACTCTTTGATCGTGCCGAGGAACTTGTTGCCGAGCCCTTCGCCCTGACTCGCGCCTTTGACCAGGCCGGCGATGTCGACGATTTTCAGCGACGCGGGGATGATGCGCTCGCTTTCGATCAGACTGCGCAGCACGCCGAGGCGCTCGTCGGGCACGTCGACGATGCCGATGTTCGGTTCGATCGTGCAGAACGGGTAGTTCGCGCTCTCGGCGCCCGCTGCCGTGATCGCGTTGAAAATGGTCGACTTGCCGACGTTGGGCAAACCGACGATGCCGCAGGCGAGACCCATGAATTCCTCGTGCTTTCCGCTGAAAAGGGGGCGGAGAGCTTACTCGGGAACGGCGCGGACTTCGAGGCTCTGGAGCACGTAC
>CAYHRR010000358.1:1916-4752 GCA_964358875.1 uncultured Planctomycetaceae bacterium
AGGCGTTCCCAGGCCTCGGCCGGAATGCGGCGCGTGAACTGCGCGTCGAAATTCGGCTGCAAGTACAGGTCGTCGACGTACAGGCGGCCGGCCCAAGTGTCGTCTTGGAAATCGGTCCAGCGGAAGCTCATCGCATCGAGCGGAAGCGGATTTATCTGCGGCGGAAGCGGCACGATGCGCGGCGCGAGCGTCGCGAGCCGGCGCACGAGTTCGTCGTTGGCGTAGCTGACTCCGAGATCGTTCCAGTGCGTGCCGTAGGGGTAATACACCGCTCCGAATTGCACGAGCTCGCGCTTGGCGCGCAGCAGCGCGTCGGTGAGATCGAGCAAGGGAACATCCGCTTGCGTGCGCGAGAAATCGACGACTTGCTCGCGGCGCGTCGGCCCGATCACGTCGAAGCGCGGCGCGAACTGCTCCGGATAGATCGACTCCTTGTTGGGCGCGATCGCGAAGAGATAGGCGATCTTGCGCTGCGCGCACCACTCGCCGCGCTCCTTCAGGATCTGCGCCCACAGGCCCACTTCGCGCGCTGGCATGGGGTCGGCGCCGCGGAACACGTCGACGGCGTGATCGCGCGTCGTGAACATCCACTTGTCGCGGCCGAGCACGATCTCGCTCGACGGCGAGACGTCGAACAGTTCCATTTTCGCGAGGTTGTGCCAGCGGATGAAACTCGAGCGCATTCCGAAATGATCGCGGTACCAAGCGTCGAAGGTCGCCGGCCATAGCGTCAACGCTTCGAAAGTCTCGGGGCGCTTCGGCGCCGCCGCCGGGCGCCTGAATTCGCGCTCGACGTTGACCGCGCTCGCAGCGCCGAAGCAAGTCAAGTACGGAACCAGCGCGATCAGGAACACGAAGGTCGGCGCGCACAGCGCATCGCCTGCGCGCCGGACCGACGTGTGCGTGCTCGCGGCGTGCATCTCAGAAGCGGAAGTAGATGAACGGGTTGTAGGTGCCGGCGGCGAGCATCATCGACGAGAGCAGGAACAGCGCGCCGATGCACAGGACCGAAACGACTTCGAGTCCGATGTCGAGCGCATCCGACGCGCGGCCCGCGAGGCGTGCGTCGCGCCATGCTCCGAGCTTTCGCAACCACGGCATCGAACCGATCACGCCCGCGATCAACACGGTCCACATCAAGCGATCGAGGTACAGCCCGGCGTGCACAGCGCGTCCGTCGCCATGGCCGAAGCCGAACATCGCGCCGAGGTGCTCGAGCGCGTGCGGCAGCGTCGGCGCTCGGAAGAACACCCAACCGACCATCACGACGAACAACGTGTAGGGCAGTCCGATCCACGAGCGACTCGCGCGACGCTCACCGCGCACGACGCGCTCAAGCACCAGGAAAGCGCCGTGAAACAAGCCCCAAACGACGAAGTTCCAGGCCGCGCCGTGCCACAGGCCGCACAGGAAGAACACGAGCAGCAGATTGAAGTAGGTGCGCGCCGGACCGTGGCGATTGCCGCCGAGCGGGATGTACAGGTAGTCGCGGAACCAACTCGACAGCGACATGTGCCAGCGCCGCCAGAACTCGGTGACGGTGCGCGCGATGTAGGGGAAGTCGAAGTTCTCGAGGAAGTGGAACCCGAACATGTGACCGAGACCGATCGCCATGTCGCTGTAGCCCGAGAAGTCGAAGTAGATCTGCAGCGTGTAGCAGATCGTGCCGAGCCACGCGGTGCCTGCATCGAGCTGCGCCGTGTCGAGCGCGAAGATCTGAGCGGCGGCCTGCGCGACGACGTTGGCGATCAACATCTTTTTCGCGAGGCCGACGACGAAGCGCCGCACGCCCTTGGCGAACAACGCGACGTCGACATGGCGCTCGACGATCTCGTGCGCGATGTCGCGGTAACGCACGATCGGTCCCGCGATCAGCTGCGGGAACAGCGACTTGTACATGCCGAAGTCGATCAGGCTGCGCGAGGCCTTGGCGTCGCCGCGGTACACGTCGACGACATAGGACATCGCCTGGAAGGTGAAGAACGACACGCCGATCGGCAGCACGATGCGCTCGTCGGGGAAACGCGCGCCGCCGAGTCCGAGCGCTGCGAGGTTGTCCCAGAGAAAGTTCCAGTACTTGAAGAAGCCGAGAAGCGCGAGGTTGAAGGCGACGGAGACGATCATCGCCGTCCTGCGTCGCGCGCCGCTCGCGCCCTCGACCCACAGGCCGAAACCCCAGTTGAAGCCGATCGAGGCGAGCATCACGACGACGGCGCGCGGCTCGCCCCAGGCGTAGAAGGCCAAGCTCGCCAGCAGCAGCAGTCCGTTCTTCAGCGCGCGCGGCGTCAGCGCGTAGAGCGCCAACGCCACGCCGAGGAACGCGAAGAGGAACTGCGGCGTGCTGAACTGCATCGTGCTCCGGGCGCGCTAGGCGAGCGCCATGCAGTCGATTTCGACGAGCACGCCGCGCGGCAAACCCGCGACGGCGACAGTCGAACGCGCCGGGGCCGCGCCGGCCGGGAAGTAGCGGCCGTAGACCTCGTTGACCGCCGGGAAGTGCGCCATGTCGATCAGGTACACGGTGCATTTGACCGCGCGCGACATGTCGGAGCCCGCGGCGGCGAGCACGGCGCTGAGGTTCTTCAACACGCGTTCGGTTTGCGCGCTGACGTCACCGGCGACGACCTGTCCTGTGGCCGGATCGAGCGCGATCTGGCCGGAGCAATGCACGAACCCTCCGGCCACGATCGCTTGGCTGTAGGGCCCGATCGCCTTCGGCGCGCCGTCGGTCGCAACACATCGTCGTTCGCTCATCGGAGTCACGGCCTGGATTGGGGGAAGGGCTAGCAGTCCGTTGAAGAAGCCCCGTCGCGAGACAGAGCGTGGTGCGGCGAGA
>CAYHRR010000359.1:0-4746 GCA_964358875.1 uncultured Planctomycetaceae bacterium
ACGTTGGTGAAGATCGGTGCGGACCGGCTGCTCGCGCTCGACATGCACGCGGCGCAGCTCCAGGGCTTCTACGACATTCCGGTCGATCACCTGTACGCCAAGCCCGTGTTGATGCGCGCCGTCAAGAACCTCGCCATCGACAACCCCGTCGTGGTCACACCCGACGTCGGCGGCATCAAGATGGCGCGCGCCTGGGCCAAGGCGCTCGGCGCGGACCTCGCCATCGTCGACAAGCGCCGCATCTCCGGTTCGGAGATCGCGGTCGAGCACGTCATCGGTCAGGTCGACGGTCGCAACGTGATCATCGTCGACGACATGATCTCGACCGGCGGTTCGATCTCGGAGGCGGCCGGCATCGTGCGTCGCCAAGGCGCGCGCCAGATCGTGATCGCTGCGACGCACGCGGTGTTCTGCGGTCCGGCCGTGCAACGCCTCGACGCCTGTCCGGCCGACAAGGTCCTGGTCACCGACACGATTCCGCGCCGCGGTGAAAGCCCGCGTGCGCTCGAAGTGGTCAGCGTCGCGCCGCTCTTGGCGCGCGCCATCCGAAACATCCATCGCTGCGAATCCGTCAGCTCGCTGTTCGAGGAAATCCAATGAGCAAAACCCAAGTTTCGACGACTGCCCAACTCAAGGCCGAAGCACGCACCGTGCTCGGATCCCGCGCCTCCAACCGCTTGCGTTCGGAAGGCCGCATTCCGGCCTCGATCGAGTGGCTCGGCGCCGATCCGCACGTCGATCTGTCGATCGACGAGGACGTGTTCATGGCCTCGCGCCGCAAGCACCAACACGTCTACGAAATCGACGTCGCCGGCAAGAAGGACACGGCCATCGTTCGGCACCTCGACTGGGACGTGTTCGGCGACCGCATCATCCACGTCGAGTTTCGGCGCGTCGATCTGACCAAGAAGACCGAAGTCGAAGTCGACGTCGTCTTCATTGGTCACCCCAAGGGCGTGCTCAACCAACTGGTCGCGCACATCAAGGTCATGGCACTGCCGACCGAAATCCCCGACCAACTCGAAGCCTCGGTGGCCGACCTCGAGCCGGGTACGGCGATCACCGCCGGCCAGATCAAGCTGCCGCACAACGTCGACCTGGTCACGCCGGGCACGCTGACCCTCGCACGCATCGTCGAGGTCAAGGTGGAAGTCGTCGCCGTCGCTACCCCTGCCGAAGGCGCTGTCGCCGCGGAAGGCGCGACCGCAGCCGGTACGCCGGCCGCAGGTGCCGCCGCTGGTGCGAAGGGTGCCGCCGCAACGCCGGCCAAGGGCGCTGCTCCCGCAGCCGACGCCAAGAAGGACGACAAGAAGAAGTAGCGCGTGGTCCGGAAGGTCCCGTGCGCGCACGGGACCTCCGGGCAGGCTTGCTCTTCTGCCGACCGTTCCTAGAATGCTCCGCCCGCTTCGCGCCCGTTGCCCTTCGGCAGCGACGCACGGAGCGGGTTCGAGTTCCTGCTACCCGTGACTCGTCTCGTGATCGGCCTGGGCAACCCCGGACCCGAGTACGCATGGACGCCGCACAACGTCGGCTTCCACGTCGTCGAGGCACTGGCGGCCGATTCGAAACTGATCTTTGGACCTTCGACGCAGCTCGGGCCTCATCGCCCGCCGGCGTCTTGCACGGTCGCGCGCGACGAACGTCGTGACGCGTGGCTGGTCAAGCCGCTGACGTACATGAACCGCTCGGGCGAAGTCGTCGCACCGCTGAGCCGCGCGCTCGGCGTCGCGGCGCAGGACCTGTTCGTCGTGTACGACGACATCGACCTGCCGCTCGGCGCCCTGCGCATCCGCCCCCACGGCGGACATGGCGGCCACAACGGCATGCGATCCATCATTTCCGAGCTTGGTACCGATCGTTTTCCACGCCTGCGCGTGGGAGTCGGAAGACCGAGAACCGACGCGGCGCGCCATGTTCTGAGCGCGTTCGCCGGAGGGGACCTCGAAGTCGCGCGCATCGCGGCCGCTCACGCGGCGCAAGCGCTCGACGCCTGGCTCCTCGACGGCGAACTCGAACGGCTCATGACGCGGTTCCATAGCCGCTGGACCCTGTTGGGCTTCGACAGCCCGCCTTGACCGAAAGAAAGAGACTCCATTGGGAAACCTGTACGAAGGGATGTTCCTCCTGGACAACCAGGTGGTGCGGGCGGACTGGGGACGTGCCAAAGCGGCCGTCACCGAGTTGCTCGCGAAACACGGCGCGCGCGTCCACACCGCGCGGCGCTGGGACGAGCGCAAGCTCACCTACAAGATCAAAGGCCACACGCGCGCGACGTACCTGCTCGCGTACTTCGACGCCGGCCCGGGCGGCGTCAATGAGATGCGCCGCGACCTCGAACTCGAGGAACGCATCCTGCGCTACCTGATCATCGGTGCGGCCGAGGTGCCCGCCGACGAAGTCACCAAGACGCAGGAAGAAGCCGTGGACGGTTACGCCGTTCCGGTGCCGCCGCAAGACGAGCAAGTCACCGCGGAACGCCGCATGTTCGGCGACCTCGCCGATCGTCCGATCTACGAACCGCGCCGTCACGGCGATGCACCCGAAGAAGAAGCCGCGCCCGGCGAAGAGGCACCGGAAGGTGCTGCCGTGGCGACTGAGGAGATCAACTAGCCATGGGATTCGGAGATGCACCCCGCAAGCCGATGAGCATCATGCCGCTCGGCACCAAGGACTGCGACGACCCCAAGATGGACTACAAGGACGTCGCTTACCTGACCAAGTTCCTGACCTCGCAAGCGCAGATCGCGTCGCGCAAGCGCACGGGTTTCTGCGCGCAATGCCAACGCGAGCTCAAGCAAGCGATCAAGCGCGCACGTCACGTCGGGTTGCTCCCGTTCGTTCAATAGGAGGAACCACACATGGCAAACATCGAAGTGTTGTTGCGAGAGCACGTCTCGCCGCTCGGCAAGTGCGGCGACGTCGTGCGCGTGAAGCCCGGCTACGCGCGCAATTACCTGTTCCCCAACAAGCTGGCCACCGAGGTCACCGAGGAGAACAAGCGTCTTTTGGCCCGCAAGCGCTCGCGCCTCGACGTCGAGGACAAGAAGCGCGACGAGGAAATCGACAAGCGCGTGCAGGCACTCATGGGCACGGTCGTCACGTGCACGATGAAGGCCGACGACAACGGGCACCTGTTCGGTTCGGTCAGCACGGCGACGGTGGTCGAGCTGCTCGCCGCCCAAGGCTTCGCTTGCACCGAAAAGGACGTGCGCCTCGACACGCCGATCAAGACGGTCGGCGCGCACGCGCTCAAGGTGCACGTGCATTCCGACAAGCACGCCGACATCACGGTCAACGTGAACAAGGAAGCGTGATCGTTCGCGCGTAGCGCACTGGCGCGCGTGAGAGTTGCATCCGGCGTTCGGTCCGTCCGCGGACCGAGCGCCGGTTCCATTCGAGTTCGGTCCGTCCGCGCGCGCGACCTGGCCGTGACAACTCTCCGCGACACCGACATGTCTCCCGCCGAAGCGCAACCCACCGCTCACGGCCGACCGACCTCCCCGCAACCCGGCCCCGTCCTCCGTTTCGAAACTTCGCGCCCGTTCGCGCGGCTCGGCGCGCGAGCGGGGGCGAAGTCGCTCGCGCAGCGCCTGGCGCGGCCTCGTTTGCCGCGCCCCGCGCGCGAACTCGCCGCGCGTCCATCGCACACGCGGCGCGACACGCGCAGCACCGCTGTGTCCGAAGCTCGGCCGTTCGCGGCAGCTCGCTCGCGCGTCGGCGCACCGCGAGTCGCTCGCGCGGCGCGACGCGAAACTCGGACACACCGCGCGCGAACGTTTCGAGCGCTGCTCGGCCGCAGTATCCTCTGCGCCGCGTCGCCGTCGGCAATCTTGCGCGGCGTCGTCGGGGTCGAGAGAAGCGCGATGGACGACAAACAGCTGCCGGGGCGGATCCCGCCGCACAACGACGACGCCGAGCGCGCCGTCCTCGGCGCGTTGTTGGTCGCGCCCGACCGCATCGCGGAAGTGGCCGAAATCCTGCAGTCCGAGGACTTCTACGCGCGCCGCCACCAACTCGTGTTCGCGAGCCTCGTCGACCTCGGCACGCGCGGCGCCGCCGTCGACTTGGTCACGGTCAGCGAAGCGTTGCGCGCCGCAGGGACCTTTCAGGCGATCGGCGGCAAGGAAGTGTTGATCGAGCTCGCGCTGTCGGTCACGAGCGCGGCCCACATCGCGCACCACGCGCACATCGTGGCCGAAACAGCGCTGTTGCGGCGCCTGATCGCGAGCTCGACGCAGGTGATCGAAGAGGCCTATGCGACACGCCCCGACGGCGAAAACGTGCGCCTCTTGCTCGACGACTGCGAGCAGCGCATGTTCCAGCTCGCGCGCCACACCGCGCGCGAAGGCGCCGACCCGGTGCAGAACGTGCTGCGCGAAGCGTTTCTCAAGATCGATGCGCGCACGCACCGCGAACTGACCGGCCTCACCACGGGCTTCTACGAGCTCGACGAGAAGCTGTGCGGCCTGAACAAAGGCGATCTGGTGATCCTCGCGGCGCGTCCTTCGATGGGCAAAACGGCGTTGGCGCTGAACATCATCGAAGCCGCCGCGCTGTCGCGGCCCGAGCATTTGGTCGGCCGTCCGCCGGTCGTGCTGCTGTTCAGCCTCGAGATGGGCAAGGAGTCGATCATCCAGCGCATGCTGTGCTCGCGTGCGCGCGTCGACGCGCACAAGTTGCGCACGGGACGCATTCCCGACGACGATTACTCGGCGCTTTCGCAGGCGGCCGGCGTTGGGCTTTTCG
>CAYHRR010000360.1:0-4744 GCA_964358875.1 uncultured Planctomycetaceae bacterium
GCGCGGGATCATCGACTGGGTCGGCACGAATCCCGAGAAGGTGCAAGGGCTCGCGGCCGGCTACCAGGAGCGCGGCATGGAGATGATCGGCTTCAACACCGACGCCAACGTGATGCCGCAGGAGGAGCTGTTCCTGCAATCGACGATCAACGTCAAGTACGGCTTCGACAACTCGTCGATGGCGGCGGTGCGCGGCCACACGATCGTTCCGGCCGTGACGGCCGGCATCGACGCGCGCGTCGGCAGCCTCGAACCGGGCAAGGACGCGGACATCCTGGTGATCAGCGGCGATCCGTCCGACCCGCGCTCGCACGTCGAGACGGTCTACATCAACGGGCGCAAGGTCTACGACACCGCCCTCGAGCCGCGCCGCTTCTGATGTCGAGATCGCGCACCACGACGCTCGTCGCGCGCACCGCGCTCGCCCTTGCGGCGGCGTGCGTGTGCGCGCACGCGTCGCGCGCGCAAGCGAGCGAAGCCACGGTTGCGGCGGGAGAGCGCGGCGGACCGGGACTCGCGTTGTTCGCACGCAAGGCGCTCGTCGCGTCCTACACGGGCGAGCAAGTGATCGACGGAGCGCTCGTGCTCGTCGTCGACGGCCGCATCGAAGCGTGCGTTGCGCGCGCAGGCGCCGTGGTGCCGCCGAACTACGTCGTCGTCGATCTCGGTGAGGCCTGGCTCATGCCGGGCATGGTCGATCTGCACACGCACATCGCGGGTTCGAGCGGCGACATCAACGACATGGTGTTCCAGACCAACGAAGGTCTGCGCGTGTCGTCGGTCGTGCGCCCCGAGAGCACGCTCTTGATGCGCGACGTCGCTGCCGGCGTGACCACGGTGCTGTTCATCCCCGGCTCGGGCACGAACATCGGCGGCCAAGGCATCCTGTTGAAGACCGGGCTCGCGCGCTTCGAAGAGATGCGCCTGCGCGATCCGGGCTCGCTGAAGGTCGCGCAAGGCGACAACCCGACGCGTTGGGGCTACGGCATGACGCGCGCGTTGATGAACTTCCACATCCGCACGACGGTGCGGCGCGGACTCGGCTACGCGAAGCGTTGGAGCGAGTTCGAGCAAGGCCACGGCGCGCGCCCGGCCGTCGATCCGCAGTACGAGGTCTTTCGCGAGCTCGCCGCGCACCGCACGCAGATCTCGACGCACACGCAGATCATGCCGCTGGTGCTCAACACGATCCGCATCTTGAAAGTCGAGATGGGGCTCGACGTGTACATCGATCACGGCGAGTGGGGCGGCTACGTGCTGAGCGAGTACGCCGAGCAAAACGGCGTCGCCGCGATCGTCGGGCCGCGCGAAGTCGACACGTACGAAGGCCGCCAATACACCGACGGCGCGATCGTTTCGTGCGCCGGCGAATACCAGCGTCGCGGCCTGTCGAAGATCGGCTTCAACACCGACGCTCCCGTGATTCCGGGCGAGGAATTGGCGCTGCAAGCCGGCATGGCGACGCACTACGGCTTCGAAGCCGGCGAAATGCAGGCCGTGCGCGGCTTGACCATCGTGCCCGCCGTCGTCGCCGGCATCGATGCGCGCGTCGGCAGTTTGGAGCGCGGCAAGGACGCCGACATCGTCGTGATCACCGGCGATCCCGCCGATCCGCGCAGCTACGTGCAGCGCGTGTGGATCGAAGGCCGCGACGTGTACGACTGCGCGCGCGGAGGCCGCCAATGGTGAGCGTCGCCGCGAACTGGGCCTGCGCCTTCACGTTGTTCGTCGCCGCTTGCGCGTCGCCGCGCGCGACGTCGACGAGCACGAGCGCGCCCGCAGGCAAGCGCGGCTCGATCCACGCACTCGCGCCCGGCGAAAAAGGCCTCGCGATCAGCTGCGCCAAGCTGTTCAGCATGAACGACGCCGAGGAGATCTTCGCGCCCGGCTTGATCGTCGCGCGCGGCTCGAAGATCGACTACGTCGGCCCGCTCATCGACGTGCCTGCGGGCTACGAGTTGCTCGAGCGCGGCACGACGTGGTGCACGCCGGGCCTGATCGATCTGCACTCGCACATCCAAACCGGCAGCTTCATGGATGTGAACGACATGGTGCTGTCGTGCAATCCCGAGTTCCGCACCTCGCCTTCGATCGTGCCCGCCAACCGCGAGATCCAACGCGCCTGCGCCGGCGGCGTGACGACCTTGTTCGGCATCCCGGGCAGCGGCACGAATCTGTCGGGCTTCGGCGTGCTCTACAAGACGCGCTGCAGCGGCACCTACGAGCAGATCGTCCTCGCCGATCCGGGCGGCATGAAGGTCGCGCAGTCCTACAACCCCGAGCGGCGCGCCTTGAGCGTCGGCGACCTCGGCTACACGCGCGCCGGCATGGCCTGGAATCTCAATCGCCTCAATCACATGGCGATCGCCGCGACGAAACGCGGCGAGGACTCGCTCGCGCTCCACAACTTGCAGCGCGTGCACACCAAGGAACTGCCGGTGTTGATCCACACCGCCGGCAGCGACGCCTGCCACACGACGATCGAGATGTGGGGCGAGGACTACGACGTGCGCGCCGTGCTCAGCCACGGTTGCTTCGACGGTTGGAAGGTCGCGGAGTACGCGGCGCGCGTCGGCATCCCGTGCAACCTCGGGCCGCGCACCTTCGACTGGTTCTCGTCGATGGAAGGCCAGTACATCGGCACGCCGCAGCGCTACCAAGACGCCGGTGTGCAACTGATCTCGGTCAACACCGACGCTTCGGTGATGCCGCAGGAAGAGTTGTTCCTCCAAGGCACGATGGGCGCGCGCTACGGCGCCGACTCGTACCTGATGTTGAAGGCCGTGACCAGCAACACGGCCAAGTCGTTCGGCCTCGAGGATCGCATCGGGATCCTCGCGCCGGGCAAGGACGCCGACATCGTGTTGTGGACGGGCAATCCGCTCGATCCCCGCGCGCACGTCGAGACGGTCTGGATCGAAGGCAAGGTCGAATACGATCGCGCGCGCGACGGACAGAGGTTTTAGGAGCACGATGAAAACCTCCCTGCTACGTCGACGCGCGCTTCGGCGACCCTTCGTCGCGCTTGGAAAGTGGTGCTCAGCGGCCCTGCAGGCCGCCTCCGCGCCACTTTCCGTCGCGCTCCTTGTTTCACCTTCCCGCGCCTCGACTCGCGACGGGAGTTTTTCAACGCACTCCTAAGAGTGCGCTCGAGAAGAGAAGTTCAGTCATGAGCATCCTCACCACCATCCTGGCGCTCGTCCCCGCGCTCGCGACCCCTCCGCACTCGACCGCTCCGGTCACAAGCGGCGGCGGTTTGATCGCGATCAAAGTCGGACGCGCGGAAACCGTCTCCCACGGCGTGATCGAGCACGCGGTCGTGCTCGTCGACAACGGCGTGATCGTCGAGATCGGCGCGGACTTGCCGATCGAACGCGGCATTCCGGTGATCGAACGGCCCGAGTGGACCGTCATGCCGGGCTTGATCAATCCCTACTCGCGCTTGGGCCTCGAAAGCCGCGCCGGCGCCGAGTTCACGCCGGAGGTCGATCCGACGCCGGAACTCTTGCCGCGCCATCCTGATTACAAGGACGTGCTCGAGGCCGGCGTGACGACGCTGGGCATCTATCCGCCAGGCACCGGCGTCGCCGGCGCTGCCGCGGTGATCCACCCGCGCGGCGACACGATCGCGTCGATGATCGTCAAGGCCGCGACCTACGTGAAGATCTACTTTCGCTCCGACGCGCGCTCCAAAAAGATGGTGAAGGACGCCTGGTCGAAGGTCGACGAGTACGACGAGAAGGTCAAGAAGGCCAAAGAGAAGTGGGACAAGGACAACGCCAAGGGCAAGAAGAGCGAGAAGCCCGAGGAGAAGAAGCCTGACGAGAAGAAGGACGAAGGCGCGGCTCCCAAGGAAGACGAGAAGAAGGACGAGAAGAAGGACGACGCCAAGACCTTCACGCCGCCCCAGGCCGATGCCAAGGTCAAACCCTTCGTGCTCGTGCGCGACGGCAAACTCGGCGCGCTGGTTTCGATCAGCCAGGCCTCGGATTGGTTGCACTGGCTCGACGCGATCGGCGAGCGCAAGTTCAGCTACGCGCTGCGCATCCCGATGACGCGCGAGCTCGATCTGTACGAGGTCAAGGAAGACATCGGCAAGGCCGGCGTGCGCGTCGTGATGGAGCCCGAGATCACGCTGCATCCCAACACGATGCGCCAACGCAACCTGCCCATGGAGTTGTCGAACGCCGGGGCGAAGCTCGTGCTGATCCCGCGCAACGATTCCGTGCAGGACCACAGGCGCTGGCTCGGCCACGTCGGCGAGATGATCGCCGCGGGACTCGACCGCACGGTGGCGCTGAAGGCCGTCACGCTCGAAGGGGCGACGCTGCTCGGCATGGAGAAGGAACTGGGCAGCCTCGACAAGGGCAAGACCGCGAACATGGTGTTCTTCAACGGCGATCCCTTCGAAGTAGGGACGGAAGTGAAGGCTGTGATGCTCGAAGGTGCGTTCGTGTTCGGAGAGGTGGGCCTGTGAAGTACTCGAAGTTGCAGCGTTCGTTGCTCGCGCTCGCCGCGTTGTGTTGCGTCGCGCCGTCGCCCGCCTTGTTCGCGCAGGAAGGCGGCGACAAGAAGGACGAGGCCAAGACCGACGACAAGAAGGCCGACGACAAGAAGAAGGAAGAGAAGAAGGACGAGTGGTACGCGGTCGTGCACGGCGACGTGTACACGGGCACCGGCGCGGTGCTGCGCGACGCGACCGTGCTATCCAAGAACGGCGTGATCACCGCCGTCGGTCACGAGA
>CAYHRR010000361.1:0-4718 GCA_964358875.1 uncultured Planctomycetaceae bacterium
ATCTTCCGAACGCGGCGTCCATTGCGAACCGGCGCCCCTCGCGGAGCCGAAAGGTGGAAACCGTTGCGCGTCTGCGCGTCGACTAGGCCGGCGGAACGGCGCCGGTGCCGCGCGTCGGCGCGACGACGTGATCGATCAAGCCGAAGTCCTTGGCCTCTTCGGCGGAGAAGAACTTGTCGCGCTCGCAGGCCTTCGACACTTCCTTCTGCGTCTTGCCCGAATGGCGACCGAGGATGTCCTCGAGCACCTTCTTGAGCTTCAAGATCTCGTTGACCTGGATCTCCATGTCCATCGCCGTGCCCTGCGCGCCGCCCCAGGGTTGGTGGATCATCACGCGCGAATTCGGCAGCGCATAGCGCTTGCCCTTGGTGCCGCCGGCGAGCAACACCGCGCCCATCGACGCGGCCTGGCCGAGGCAGTAGGTGGAAACGTCGGGCGTCACGAATTGCATCGTGTCGTAGATCGCCAACCCCGCCGTGACGCTGCCGCCGGGGCTGTTGATGTAGATGTTGATGTCCTGCGACTTGTTGGATTTGTCGAGGAACAACAACTGCGCCATCACCGAGTTGGCGACGGTGTCGTCGATGGCGGTACCGATGAAGATGATCCGGTCCTCGAGCAGGCGCGAGTAGATGTCGTACGTGCGCTCGCCGCGGCCGGTCTTCTCAATCACATAGGGAACGTAGTAATTCGATTGGGCGCTCATGCTTTCCTCGTGGGCCTTCTCTTTCGAAGCACCGCTGATAAAGCTTGAGCCGCGCGCAATCAAGACGTCCACCAACGGAGCATCACCGCTTCGCGCAAGAAAACCGCCCGCCAACCCGCCAACCTGATCGACAACCAGGCCGACAACAAAGGCGCCACCAAGGCCGCCACCGAGCACGCGACCAAGTTCACCGCATCACCCGTCACCCAAGGCAACACTCCGGGCAAAACTTCGAGCCCTCGTCGCGCGGCTCTGCGCGCGACGAGGGCTCGAAGTCGCCCGCGCAGCGCCCGGCGCGGCCTCGTCTTGCCGCGCCCCAGCGCCGCTCGGCGGCGCGGCTCCGGTTTCAGGTCTAGACCTGCTCCGCCTCGATCTTCGCCGCCTCGCGCAAGAACCTGCGCACCTTGCGCTCGAGAATCTCCATCGCAAGCTGCGGGAACAAATTCTGCTCCTTGTAGAAATCGCGCACCTCCTCGAAGGTCGAGCGATTCCGCTTCGCGATACTCCGCAACTCGCCGATCAACTCCGCCTCGGCAACCTGCAACTTCTCCGCCTCGGCGATGCGCTCGATCAAGAAATACGCCTTCGCGCCCTTGATCGCCGCCGCGTGCGTGTCTCCCTCGAGCTTCGCCACCTCGGCCTCGAGCGCATCCCCGCTCAACCCGCGCTGCTGCAGCTCTTGGCGCGCCTGCGCGAGCCGCGACTTGTGTTGCTCCTCGACCATCAAGGCCGGCAGCTCCATCTCGTGTCCCGCGATCAGCCGCTCGAGCAAATCACCCTCGATGCGTTGGTCTTCGAGCTCACGATTGGCCTTTTCCAGCCCTTCCTTGGCGCGCTTGACGAGCTCGGCCTCGTCCTCGATGCCCAGCGACTTCTTCAGTTCGTCGCGCGTCGGCACGACGATGCGGAAGGCTTGGTTGATCGACACGCGGCACACGCCGTCCTGCTCGCGCGCGCTCTCCTTTTCGAAGTCGGCCGGGAAGTGGATCGCCACCTCGGCCGTCTCGCCGTCCTTCTTCCCGAGCAAAGCAACCTTGAACGCCTCGCTGTCGACGCCGGGCACGGTCGCCTTCGGGCTCAGGCGCAGACCTTCGCGCTCCCACACGACCGCATCGCCGTGGAGCAACTCGACCTTGCACAGCGCCATGCCTTCTTCCGGCAAGCCGTCGTCGCCGGCCGGCTCGGGATGGGCTTGGTTGCGCGCTGCTTGCTCGATGGCCTGCTCGATTTCCTCGGGCATCACCGGCGGAATCGTCGACGCGATCGCGAGCCCGTTGTAGGCACCGAGCTCGAAGTCCGGACGCAGGCTCAATTCGAAGGCGTGACCGAAGTCGACGCCCGCGAGCACATCGCCGAGATTGACCTGCGGGTGCGCGAGCGGGCGCAGCTTGTGATCGGCGATCGCCTGCTGGTAGGCCTGGTTGACGAACTTGAAGGCGACCTCCTGACGCAGCTCCTTGCCTTGGAAGCGTGCGACGACTTCCGGCGGAACGTGGCCGGGCCGGTAGCCCTTGAGGCGCATCTTGCGGCCGACCTCGCGCAGGGCCTTTTGGAACTCGAGCTCGAATTCTTGGGCCGGGACGGTGAAGGTGACGCGCGCCTGGCACGGCTGGGGTCGTTCGACGGTGATCTGCACGTTTGGATCGGGGCTGGGGCCGGGCTGCGGCCGATTTTCGGGGCGGAGCACTTTACCGAGCCCTCCCTCGACCGTCCACGCGCGCCTCGGCCTGGCTTTCGAAGGCGCGAGCGCGGGGAGCGGCGGCGAATGTGGGTCGCGCTCGCGCCTTTGGACTAGGAAGGCCGCACCGCCACGGCCGCGCGCCGCCCGGCGAACTTGCGATTCACCGCGATCGGCCCGCGCCGTGCCGCAGCCCTTGTGTGCTCAGATGCCGCCACGAACTCCCATGAAGCTCAACCTCCGCACGATTCTGACTCTCACCGAAGCGCTGACCTACTCCGAGCGCCTCGAACTCGCCGCGGCCGCGCTGCACGCGCAGTTTTCCGACGACGCGCTGCCGCCGGAGACGATCGCGAGCTTTCTGAAGCGCAGCTTCGGTGCGCGCGAAACGCTGCTCGTCGCCGCCGAAGCCGACGGCAAAGCCTGGGGCCTGCTGCTGACGGGTCCGTTCACCGATCCGCTGTTCGGCACGACCGCGCCGCTGGTGCTCGTCTTGACCGTCGATCCCTCGTTGCGCCACCGCGGCGTCGCGAGCGAACTCGTGCACGAAGCCGAAGCAATTCTGAAGGAGCGCGGTCTGCCGACGCTCGCCGCGCGAGCAGCTCACAACGACGACGCCTTGATCTCGATGGGCGAACGCTGGGGCTTCGTGCGCGCGTGGGAGTTGATGGTCAAGGAGTGATGTGATGTTGCTCGCGCTCGCAGTCTGCATTGTTCAATCGAGCACCTGGTCGCCAAAGGTGCCCGGCGACGCCGACCGCGGCACGCTCGGTTGGTGCGTGACCGGCCTCGCCGATGTCGACGGCGATCGCGTCCCCGACTTCGCAGCTTCAGGTGGAATCGGCGCGCTCCCGGTTTCGATCTTCTCCGGCGCTAACGGAGCCGTGCTGCGAACGATCGAGGCGAGCGAGCCGGCCTTGGATGTCGGCGTCAGTCTCGCGGATCCCGGCGACTTCGACGGCGACGGACGCGGCGACATCGCGGTCGGAGCGAAGCGCAATGCAGCGGGCTTCGCTGCGTTCGTCGGTGTGCACTCAGGCGCGGATGGGAAGCTGCTCGCGCGTTTCGACGGCGCGGCTCCCGGCGACGGCTACGGGTTGACGCTGGTGTGCGCCGACCTCGATCACGACGGCAAGCGCGAGTTCATCGTCGGCGCTCCGCGCGATCGAACGGCGGGTGAGAACGCGGGAGCTGTCTACGTGTACTCCGGCGCGACGCAACGCCTCACGCACCTAGCGCGCGGCCGTTTCGAGCGCGGCCACTTCGGTGCGGCTCTCGCGCTTGCGGGCGACATCGATCGCGACGGCGTCGACGACGTGTGGATCGGTGCACCGGGTGCGCGCGAGAAGATGTCCGACGCGAACTGCGGCGAAGTCGTGCTGTTGTCCGGTCGCAATGGACGCGTGCTGAGCACGGTGGCCCCGAGCGGCGACGACGCTTCGTTCGCCCATTCACTTGCCGGACTCGACGATCTCGACGGTGACGGCGTGCCTGAACTCGCGGCGGGAGCGCGCCGTCAAGTCCAGCCGCAGGTCACGATCGGATTGGTGCGCATCGTGTCGGGCGCGAGCGGTCGCATGCTGCGCGAATTCGTCGCGCGCACGAACGCCGAGACCTTTGCCTACGCGCTCGCGAGCGTGCCCGATGCCAACGGCGATGGACACCGAGACCTCGCTGTCGGCGTGCCGGATTCGTTCCACGGCGGCACATGGGGTTCGGTGCGCCTCCACGCCAGCTCCGACGGCGTGGAGCTGTTCGAGCGCTACTTCGACGCCGAGCCGATCTTGCACGGCATGGGAGTCTCTCTCGCAGTAACGCGCGACATCGACGGCGACGGGATCGACGACCTCATCGTCGGCGCACCCGATGGTCTGCTCGGTGGCGGCGTTCATGTGATGCGCGGCAGCAACAACGGAACGATCGGAGAGATCGGCGGCGAGGCGCAGTGGCCGCACAAGTGACCGCGATCTTGTGGAGTCGTCGACGAAGTAGGACCTCAGCGCTTCGCCGCGAGCAGGTAGTAGCGGATGCGAAAGCGGTCTTCGCTCTGTTCGAGCACTTCGAAGCGGCGCAGCAAATCGTCGCGCTCGCTGCGCGCGTAGTTTGAGTCGCGGTAGACGACGTGGAGGCGCGGCGCGTCCGCTGTCGCCGACGCGGGGACGATCGAGGCCAGGATTTCGGCACGATCGCGCAGGTAGTGTCGGACGGTTGACTGCGCGTACTCGTCGGGAGTCCCGGTCACCGACACGACGTGATCGCCGTCGCGCCAATTGCGTTCGATATCCGCGCAGGCCGAGCGATAGTCCTCGCGCACGTTGGCGCGACGATGCTGTC
>CAYHRR010000362.1:0-4701 GCA_964358875.1 uncultured Planctomycetaceae bacterium
GCTCGTCACCGTCGATCCGTTGATCGACGGCGTCGAGGCGCTCGTGCCGCTGGTCGCCGACTACATCGAACACGAGCGCAGCGCGTGAAGCTCGCGAGCGCGAACTCGCGCCGCGTGAGCGTGCCGCTGACGCGCCCCTACGCCATCGCGAGCGGAAGTTGGGATGCCGTCGAGATGGTGTTCGTCGAACTCGTCGCCGTCGACGGCACGCGCGGTTTCGGCCAGGCCTCGCCCGAGGAAGGCGTCACGGGCGAGACGATCGACGCGTGCGCCGCCGCGTTGCGCGACGAGAATCTTGCCTGGCTCGTCGGGCGTGACGCGGACGCGCTCGCGTTGCAGGCAGAGCTTTCGCGACGCGTGCGTGGGCCCGCGGCGCGCGCTGCCATCGACATCGCTGTTCACGATTTGGCCGCAAAACGCGCCGGAAAAGCGCTCGTCGAGTGCCTGGGGCGCGTGCATCACGAGCTTGCGACCTCGATCACGATCGGCGTGAAGCCGGTCGACGAGACGCTGGCCGAAGCCGACGAGTACGCCGCGCGCGGATTTCGCGCGCTGAAGGTGAAGACGGGCGTCAGCGTCGACGAAGACATCGAGCGCCTCGTGAAACTGCGCGCGCGCTTCGGCGCGCGCTTCGCGTTGCGTGTCGACGCGAATCAAGGCTATGACGCTGCAGCGCTCGCGCGTTTTGTGCTGCACCTCGACGCGCTCGCGCTCGAAATGATCGAGCAGCCCTTGCCGCGCGGAGCAGAGGACGAGTTGCGCGCGCTGCCGCCGCGCGTGCGCCGCCTGCTTGCCGCGGACGAGAGCGTGCACGACGCGCACGACCTCGACACGCTCGTGAGTGCGGGTTGTCCCTTCGGCATCGTCAACGTGAAGCTGATGAAGTGCGGCGGCATCACGCCTGCGCTGCGGCTCGCGGAGTCGGCGCAGCGCGCAGGGCTCGAACTGATGTGGGGTTGCATGGACGAGAGCGTGGTCGGGATTTCCGCGGCGCTGCACGCCGCCTTTTCCGCTCGCGCGACGCGCTACCTCGACCTCGACGGCAGCTTCGACCTCGCGCGCGATCCGTTCCGCGGTGGCTTCACGTTGCGCGATGGTTGCCTGTCGACGCTCGCCCGGCCCGGACTTGGAGTTGAACACGCATGAGCGCCATGAGCTTCGATCGACGACAGTTCCTCGGCGCGGGCGCGGCGAGCATCGCCGGTGTCGCGCTGCCATCGTGCGCGACTTTGCGCAGCGAACGCGAGTTCGACCTCGTGCTCAGCGGCGGTCGCATCGTCGACGGCGACGGCGGTGCTGCGTTCGACGCCGATGTCGGTCTGCGCGGCGACACGATCGTCGCCATCGGCGCGCTCGATCGTCGGCGAGCGTCGCGTGTGCTCGACATCACGGGTCTGTGCCTGGCGCCGGGCTTCGTCGACATCCACACGCACTCGGACCGTTCGATCTTCGAATGGCCGCAGGCCGACAGTCGCATTCGCCAAGGCTGCACCACGGAAATCACCGGGAATTGCGGCGGTTCTGCGGCTCCGCGCGACGCGGCGCGCAGCGACGACGAAGGTGGTCCGACAGCCGAGTGGACCGACGTCACGTCGTACGCGAAGGCGTGGGACGCCAACGACGCGGCGCTCAACCAAGCGCTGTTGATCGGCCACGGCACGTTGCGCAGCGCCGTGCTCGGCGACGTCGATCGCGCCGCGACGAGCGAGGAACTCGCGGAGATGGTGCGCCGCCTCGAACTCGCGCTCACGCAAGGCGCGATCGGACTTTCGACGGGGCTCGAGTACGTTCCGGGCATCTACACCCCGCCCGCCGAGATCGTCGAACTCGCGCGCGTCGTCGCACGGCACGGCGGCTTGTACGCCTCGCACATTCGCAGCGAGGAGGAGCACCTGCTCGACGCGATCGGCGAGGTGATCGACGTCGCGCGCCGCACCGGCGTGCGCACGCAGATCTCGCACTTGAAGGCCTGCGGTCGCGGCAATTGGAGCGCGCAGGATCCGGCGATCGAGCTGATCGAACGCGCGCGCGGCGAAGGGCTCGACGTGATGGCCGACGCCTATCCGTACACGGCGTACTCGACGGGCTTGTCGATCTTGCTCGAGCCTTGGTCGCGCGAAGGCGGCGCCGCGGCGATCCTCGCGCGCTTGCGCGATCCCGAGCAACGCGCGCGCATGCTGCTCGAAGTCGCTCCGCACGTCGCGCGCGATCCCGGCGGTTTTGAGTTGATCGTGATCGCTTCCGTCGAAGGCGCTGCGCTGCAGGCCTGCGTCGGCAAGGACATGGCCGAGATCGCGCGCGCGTGGAACGTCGAGCCGGCGGAAGCGTTCTTGCGCATGCTCGAGGGTTCGGCGGCCGACGTCGGCTACGTCGGTCACGGCATGAGTGAGCGCAATGTCGAGCGCGTGCTCGCGCAGCCGTTCGTGATGGTCGGCTCCGACGGTCGCGCGATGGCGCCGAGCGGTCGCGCACTCGAGAATCGGCCGCACCCGCGTTCTTACGGCACGTTTCCGCGTGTTTTGGCGCACTACTGCCGTGAGCGCGGGCTGTTCGATCTGCCGACAGCCGTGCGCAAGATGACCTCGATGCCCGCCGATCGCGCGGGGCTCGTCGGGCGCGGGCGCATCGCGCGCGGCGCGAAAGCCGACCTCGTCGCCTTCGATTTCGAGCGCGTGCGCGACGGCGCGACCTTTGACGCGCCGCAGTCGTTTCCCGACGGCATCGTGCACGTCTTCGTCAACGGCGTCGCGGTGGTCGCGAACGAGGCCACGACCGGCGCGCGGCCGGGGCGTTTGTTGCGCGCACCGCACGATGTACGCGGCTAAGCCGCGCGATGTGCGCGGTTGAGCCGCGCGGATCAGAGGATGTCGAGCGCGCCGGTGCCTTGCAGCGGTTCAGCGAGGCTCACGGGCACCGCGACATAGAACGCGTTCGTCGACAGCTCGACGTTCCACGGGCGCAGCCGCGCGTCGGCGAGAGCTCCGAGCGCGACGACTGCAAAGGCGCGCGCCAACTCCGGTCGCGCGGTGTCCTTGGCCAGTGCGAGCAACGGTGCGACGGCGCGCGTGTCGCCGACTCGACCGAGCGCGGAGGCGAGCGCGGCCTGCGCCGACAAGCTGTTGGTGCTCTGCATCGTGTCGATCAAGGTCGGCACGACCGAGCGATCGCCGAGCATGCCGAGCGCGAGTGCGGCCGAGCGCAAGGCGTCGGCTTGGTAGCGCGAGCGCTCGAGTTGCGCCGTGATCAAGCTCGTGGCCGAAGTCGCGCCGGTCATGCCGAGCGCGAGGCACAGACGCGCGCGCGCGGAAATATCCGAGGTTGCTTCGAGCTGCTTGCGCAACACGCCTTCTGCGTTGCGATCGCGCGCCACACCGAGCGCCAAGCCCAGCACGCCGATCTCCACGGCCGACTTCGCGTCGGCGAGTGCTGCGCGCAACACCGCGCCGATTTCGTCGGAGCGTGATGCGAAGTGGGCATCGGCGGAAGCGCGCGCCTGGCAGGCCAGGCCCAGCGCCGCCCACGGCCGCAGTTGCGATGTCGCGCGCGACAACGATCCGAGCAAGTACGACGAGATGTCTCCGGCGACCGAGATCGCGTTGTCGCCGACGTTGCCGGGACGTCCGCCGACTTGTCCAAGCGCCATCGTCGCGAAGCAACGCACACTCAGGTCCGAGTCGTTTTGTGCCGCGTTGAGCAGCGTCGAGCGAACAAGCCCGTCGACTTCGTCCGCGTCGCAGTCGCCGAGCACTCCAAGTGCGATCGCGCATGCGGCGCGCACCTGAGCGTTCTCGCGGCTGTGGCGATCGCAAGCGTCGACGATGCGGCGGCACACGCGTTCGCGCAGTTCGTTGCGCGTGTTTTCGTGCGCGGCGACGCGCGCAACGGCGAGCGGAACCTGTGCGCGCGCTTCGTTCGGCAAGCGCTCGTCGTCGAGGCGTTCGAGCAGGAAGCCCAGTTGCTCGGCGCGCGACATCAAGACGCGCGGAACGAAGCCGACCGTCGGCGGCGCGCGCCCGTCGTCTTCGAGCGCGAACGAACCGAGCGCGACGATGCACGCCGTCGCCACGTCGACGCGCACCTTCGGCACGGCGAGTGCTTCGCGCAACGCGCGCGCGGCGACCAAGCGGTCGTAGGTCGTCATGTGCGCGGCGGCGAGGCCGATGCCGTAGGCCGCGAACGCGCGTGTGCGCTCGGGGATTTGCGCGCCGACATCGACGCCGAAGCGCTCCGCCAGGCTGCGTGTGTCGCCGGCCAAGATGGCGATCAAGCGTTCGAGCGCGCGCTCTCCGCCGCGGATGCCCAGCGCGAGCGCGGCCGTTTCAGCGACTTCCTGATTGCTGCTGCGCAATTGCGCGAGCAGTTCACGTTCGACGTCGAGCTGCGCGAGCTCCACCGGCACGCGCGCCTTGGCGAGCGCGATCATGGCCGAGGTCACGATGTCCTTGCTGGTCTGGGTGTGCAGCAGCTCGAGCGCAAAGGGCACGAACTGATCCGCGAGCAGCCGATCCGACGGCGCAACGCTGTCGATGCCGGGCGCCTCGTTGCGTCCGAGGAAGAACTCGTCGCTGCCGGTGACGACGTCCGCCCCACGTCGATCGAAATCGAGGAAGGCGTGGCTGTTGTAGTGCCACCACAACTCCCAACCGGCGTAGTCGATGCTTTCCAACAAGCCCGGCGTGCTCGGACCGCCCGCGGTGCTCG
>CAYHRR010000363.1:0-4687 GCA_964358875.1 uncultured Planctomycetaceae bacterium
GAAGTACATCATCGTCGACCACTTGAAGTCGCCGGCCGCTTGCGCGCCGAGTCCGGTCGCGCGGTGGATGCGCGCGGCGAGCATCGGGTGGTCGACGCCGGGCTTGGCCTTGACCAGCACGAAGCTCAGCAAGCGCCGTTCGCGCGGCGCGAAGGTCGTGGCGCGCGAGTAGGTCGTGTAGATCACCGGCTGCGATTGGAACGTGCGCGACACGCGACACAGACCGACGACCGTGCCGCGGTGGTCGTTGAGCTCGACGGTGTCGCCGACTTTGAGCGGCACACGCGTTCCGTCCGGCAACACGTGCGCGAGCTTTCCGCGCGCGCCGACTTCGTCGACGATCACCGCGTCGTTGCGACGCAGATCCGCGATGTTGCCTTCGACCATCTCCGTCGGCGCGCCGATCAACGACGCGTCGTCGACTCCGATGACGATCGTGGTCTGAAAGTTCCCGTTCGAAAGACGCGCCTTGAGCAAGCCCTTGTAGAGCGGCACGGCCCAGTCGACGCCTTCGACGCCGCGCACGCGGTACAGCTGCGTGTCCTGCAGCGGTTTGATGTCGTCGATGTACTGCACCTTCTCGTCCATCACCCAAATGTCCGCGGCCGGCATGTCGCGAATCGCGGCGAAGGTGCGGTACATGATCCCGGTGAAGATCGCGGACTGCTGCGTGATCAACAGCGACGCGAAGGTGATCCCGATCAGGATCCCGATGTATTTGGCGCGGTCGCCCATCAGCATTTTGAGCGCAACGAAGTTCATCGGCGAGTTCTCCGAGCGGCGACGCGCGGCGTGCTGCGCATGCCGGCGACGAGAAACGGAACGAGCCGCTCGATCGCGCCTTCGACATCGCGCGGATCGCAGCGACCTTTCGAAAGCGCGCGCAAGCGATGGTGATCCGCGGCGACTCCGGCGAGCGCGCCGATCGCAAAGTGGAAGCGCCAGATCAGGTCGACTTCAGCGACGTCGGGCAAAGCGCGCCGCAGCGCGGTGAACATGCGCTCGCGGAACGGTTTGAGCGGGCCGTCGACGACGCGCTTCCACAGTTCACCGCTCTCGCCTTGCATGCGGCCGAGCAAGCGCAGCAAGCACTCGCCGCCGGGTTCGCGCGCCGCGTGCCGCAAGGGCGGCGCGACCAAGGCCTCGACGATTTGCTCCAGCGTCGCGCCCTTGCCGCGCGAGCCCGCTTCGGCTTCGTCGAGCATGCGCAGGCGCTCTTCATTGAGTGGCGCGAGCCGACGTTCGAGCACCGCGACGAACAGATCGTCCTTCGAGCCGAAGTGGTAGTGCGACGCCGCCAAGTTGACCTTCGCCTTGGCCGTGATGTCGCGCACGCTCGCGCCCTCGAAGCCCTGGTCGGCGAAGCAGCGTTCGGCCGCATCGAGCAAACGCGTGCGCGTGTCGGCGGATTGAGTGTGGATGCCAGTCATACGTCCGTTTGAAACGACCGTTTGAACCGCGCTCCGACGATCTGTCAATCCCCCACGCTCAGGAATCTGCGCGCGCCGCTACTTGGCGCGCAAATCATCCGCGATCGCCGCGAACTGCTCGAGCGCGGCCTCCAGGTCGTCGACGATCTCCGCCGCGATCACTTCGGGCGCGGGTAGGTTCGCGGACTCTTCTAGCGCGTCGTCCTTGAGCCAAAAGATGTCGAGGCTTGCCTTGTCGCGCTTGACGAGGTCGTCGTACGCGAAGCAGTGGAAGCGCTCGGTCGCCTTGCGCGCGTGACGGTTCGACGGATTGAAGCACGCGACGAAGTCGTCGAGGTCGGCGCGCTTGAGCGGGTTCTCTTTCAGCGTGAAGTGCTGGTTGGTGCGCAGGTCGTAGATCCAGAGCTTCTCGGTCCACGGCTTTTCGCGCGCGGGCTTGCGGTCGAAGAACAGCACGTTCGCCTTCACGCCCTGCGCGTAGAAGATGCCGGTCGGCAGGCGCAGCAGTGTGTGGACGTCGGCCTGCTTCATCAGCTCGCGCCGGATCGTCTCGCCCGCGCCGCCCTCGAACAGCACGTTGTCGGGAAGGACCACCGCGGCGCGCCCGTGCTGCTTGAGGATCGTGAAGAAGTGCTGAAGGAAGTTGAGCTGCTTGTTCGAGGTGCTCGCCCAAAAATCGTCGCGGTTGATGACGAGCGACTCCCGCTGCTGATCACCCGCGTCGTTCACGATCGTGACGCTGCTCTTCTTCCCGAAGGGCGGGTTGGCGAGGACCATGTCGTACTCGCCGTGCTTGGCCGCGAGCGCGTCCTTCGTCACGACCGGCAGCTCGCCGTCGCTCTCGCCGCCGATGCCGTGCAGGAGCAGGTTCATCGCGCACAGGCGCGTGACGCTGTCGACGAGCTCGATCCCGAACAGCGCGCCGCTCTTGAGCCGCTTCTTCTGCGCCTTGTCGATTCCCGGCGTGCGCGCGACGTGATCGTGCGCGGCGAGCAGGAAGCCGCCGGTGCCGCAGGCCGGATCGCAGATCGTCTGCCCCGGCTTCGGATCCATCGCGTCGACCATCGCGATGATCAGCGCGCGCGGAGTGAAGTACTGGCCCGCCCCACCCTTCACGTCCTCGGCGTTCTTCTGCAGCAGCCCCTCGTAGGCGTCGCCCTTCACGTCCGACGACAGGCTCGTCCACTGCTCCTTGTCGATCAGGTCGACGATCAGGCGCCGCAGCTTGGCCGGGTCCTGAATCTTGTTCTGCGCCTTCCTGAAGATCAGCCCGAGCATGCCGCCGCACTTGCCGAGTTCTTCGAGCGCGTGGCGGTAGTGCGCTTCGAGATCGTCGCCGTCGCGCGCGAGCAGCGTCGGCCACGCGTACGCCTTCGGCACCGGCGACGCCTTGTTGTGCGGGGGCCGCGTCTGCTCGTCGGCCATTTTGAGGAAGAGCAGGAACGTGAGCTGCTCGACGTAGTCGCCGTACGACAACCCGTCGTCGCGCAGGATCGAGCAGTAGTTCCAGAGCTTCTGGACGAGCTGAGCGGAGGTGGTCATGAGTTCATGCGAGCGGTGCACCCGTCGTCCCGTCGAGCAACGTGACCTTCCAGCCAGGCTCGGACCGCAGATCCTTGAAATCGTGGTCCGTCGTCAACAAATGCGCGCCGGTCGCCTTAGCCGCGGCCGCGATCCACAGGTCGTTCTTGCCGTTGAAGAGCGCCCAACCGCGTTCCTTCGCGAGCGTCGAAACGTTCGCGTACTCCTCAAGTACGCGCCGTTCGGAGATATCCACCAGAACGACATGTTCCTGCAGCTTTGCCAGGCGAGCGACCTTCTTGTCACCCCACTTGAGGCTCCTGCTGAACGCGAGCATTTCTCCGAGAGATACTTCGCAGACAAGCGGACGCAACTCCGACAACGTGAGTCCGAAGCGCCGCTCCATCTCCTGAGCGGCTGCGTCGGCGCGAACCCAATGCAACAACACGGCAGTGTCGAGCAAGAACGGTGACGCCATGGACTACCGCAGCGCCCTGAGCGCCGCCTGGAACTCCTCGTCCGACTCCTCGGCGGGAATACACCCGAAGATCCGGGCGTAGGCGGACGTCTCGCCGGGCTTGAGGCGCGCGAGCCGGACGTAGTCCTTGGCGATGACGGCACGCGGAAGCTCGCGGAAGAACTCGTCCTGCTGCGTTGCGCCTGCGACTGCATCAGCGTCGATGCGCAGAAGTGATCCGGAGGGGCGGAATACACCGAGGCCTTCGAGCACGACATCGCGGTTGAACAGGCCGCTGAGTTCGTCGATCGGACGCTTGCCGGTCCAGATCGCTGTGACGACCTCGGCTCCGCGCACTTGCAGCTTGAGCACGCCCTGGCTCGCGCCCATCAGGTCGAGCCTGCCGGTCACGCGGACCCGTCGCTGCTGCGGCGTGACGTCGTGCAGCGCACCCGCGGCGTCCACCACTTCCCGGTCGATGCGAGCCGGTCGTGCGATATGCGCGTCAGGGAGCCCGATCGCGTTGAGGCCGCCGCGTAGCGTCGACTTGTAGCGGCCGATACGCGCTAGCAGCGACCCGTCGAACCGGTTGCTCTCGGTCTTGCGCTCTAGGACGTCGTTGAGCGTGAGGCCGAGCAACTCGAAGGCGGTCTGATCCTCCGTTGGACCGTCGTTCCAAAGCACCCGCTGCTGGAACAACTCGGCAGCCGCGCTGCCAAACGTCGCCACCTCGAAACGCAGCGTGGTCGAGTTCTCGTCATCTGCGATGTGGTCGATGAAGCGAACGTCCGCAGCCGCGCTAAGGACCTTCGGGATGCGACCGCGAGGATGGCTGGCGTGGAGGAAGCCCATGCGCACGGCGTCCTGGAGCGTGTCGTGCAGTGACGACAACACGGGGCCGATGAGCTCGGGCCGCGGTCTGCGACCGAGTCCTTCGGAGCCTTCGAGGCGGAATGAGCGTTCGACGAGCTGCATGGTGGACCTCCTTGGGACGTCACCGCGGAGGAGTGGAGCCTTGGACGGCGAAACAGCTTACCGGTGGTCGGTGTCGGCCGTCGGACGAGATCGTCGCGAGTCAGGCGCGGGCTTGCGACGCTCGGCGTGCCGGAGGAGCATGTCGCCTGGACTGGGAAGGCTTGGTCGGCGGCCGGCTTCGGTGAACATCGAGGTCGGCCGTTTCCTTCGATCGGAGGTCGAGCTCAGACGAGTTCGCCGCTGAAGGCGCGGGTCAGGATCGACTGGCGCAGGCGCGTGGCGCGTTGGAGGTCGGCGGCGACGG
>CAYHRR010000364.1:0-4679 GCA_964358875.1 uncultured Planctomycetaceae bacterium
ACCACCAATCGACGTCGAGCCCCGCATCGAGGATCGCCTTGGGCAAACGCGCGGCCATGTTCGGCGGCAGGTCCTCGATCGCGAGGTAGAAGTGGCGCGTGGCGTACTTGGTCGAGAGCGCGCGCATGTCCGCGATCGTCTGCTCGATCGAACGGCCGCGATAGCCGGGCCCGATCACCGTGTAGAGCGTGCAGAACACGCACTTGCCCCAGTAGCAACCGCGCGTGATCGCCAGCGGCAGCACGAGCTCCGGCGAGAGGTACTTGTCGAGCGGCATTCCGTCGAAATCCGGCGTCGGCAGCGACTTGATGTCGAGCGGTTCGCGCTTGTCGTTGAAGCGCACGGTGCGCGTCGCGTCGCGCCAGATCAGGTTGGGAATCTGCGCGAGATCGCGGTCCTTTTGCAGCGTCTCGCACAGCGCGAGCAGCGGGCCTTCGCCCTCGAGCATCACGAAGCTGTCGATCAGGTCCCACACCTCCGAACGCTTGGCGAGCTTCTCCGCGATGTACGCGAGCAATCCGCCGCCGAGCGTGATGTGCACCTCGGGCTTCCATTGCTTGATCAAGCGCGCGAGCGCGATCGTCGGAATCGCTTGGCTGGGAAAGGTCAGCGAAATGCCGATCAGGTCGGGATCGAGTTGCTTCAAGCGCGGCAACGTGCGCTCACGGAAGAACTCGAGGAACGGATTTTCCCGCTCGTCGAGCGCGCCGGCGATGATCTCGCGACTGCGGTCGACCTTGTAGCGCATCACGAAACCGTGCGGTGTCAGGCGCGTCGGCGCGAACTCGGTCGAGATGATGCGCAGGCCTTGCTCGACGGTGCGGCCGGCCCACAGGTAGCGCTCGTAGTCGTAGAACTGCTCGCGGTCGCGCAGCACGCGCTTGGCTTCGTCGATGTGTTCGGCGACGGCCTCGCCGACGAGCGCGATCTCGGACAGCGTTTGATAGCGCTCCATGTCGGAGAAACGCAGCGCCTCGCGCGCGTCGAGCGCGGTGAGTCCGTCGCGCGCGCGGATGCGTCTGAGCGCGCGCTCGAGGCGTTCGCGCGAGAGCAAGTAGTCGTAGGCCTCGATGCTCGCGTCGATCTGCTCGACCTGTTCGACGCCGTGCGTGCGCAGATAGGCGGCGAGCGACGGCAGGCTCAGGTAGGGCTGCGTGAAATGGCCTTGCGGCGGAAAGATCAGCGCGACTTTCATCGATTCGATTCCTGGCTTTCGCGGATCACGAGCGCGCGATCGAGTTCGGGCTGCTCGACGCGCGACAGGCGTCCGCTGGGCCAAACGACCTCGACGGACTCGACGTCGTCGACGGCGCCGAGGCCGAAATACAGCCGCGGATCGTGCGACGAGTACAGACCTTCCGTCGTGCGCACCTCGCGCACCCACGTGCGACCGCCGGCGCTCACGCGCACGACCGCACCGAGACCGTCGCGGTTCGAGACGCTGCCCACGGTGCGCACGCTGAGCCAACGGCCTCGGCGCGTGCTGCGGTTCTCGAGCAGGCGCGGCGCGGCGTCCATGTCGATGATCAAGGCGTCGAGGTCGCCGTCGTCATCGGCGTCGGCGAAAGCGACGCCGCGCGCGGAGCGCAACGGAGCGAGCCCGGATCCGGCGCGCGCCGTCGCATCGACGTAGGTTCGTGAGCCGTCTCGCTGCATCACGCACTCGTACAACTGACTTTGCATGGTCCAGCCGCTCATGCCGATCTCTGCGGCCTGCGGATACACGTGACCGTTGGCGACGAGCACGTCGAAGTCGCCGTCGGCGTCGACGTCGAAGAACCCGCCGCCCCAACCGAGGCGATCGATGCTCGGCACGGCGAGCCCGAGCGCTGCCGCGACATCGGTGAAGCGGCCGCGACCGGCGTTACGGTGCAGGCTGTTCGCCTCCATGTCGAAGTTGGTGCGGAACACGTCGAAGTCGCCGTCGCCGTCGAAATCTGCGCTCGACAAACCCATCGCGCCGGTGGCTTTGCCCTCGGAGTTGAAGGCAAAGCCGCGTTCGACGGCTTCGTCACGAAAGTGCCCGTGTCCGTCGTTGACGAACAAATTGGCGGGCTGCACGTCGTTGGCGACGAGGATGTCCTGCCGACCGTCGCCGTCGACATCGCTGAAGATCGCCGCGTAGGAGCACAGCGGCTTGTCGAGCGCGAGTCCGCACTCTGCGGTCGCGTCGCGGAAGTGTCCCTGGCCGTCACCGAGGTAGAAGCGATCGGGCGCGCCGACGTTGAGGCCGCGCTTGTTCTCCTCCTCGGGACCCCAGCCGACCTCGACGCCGTTGATCACTTCGCGAGCGCCGCCCAGCGGCGGTGCCGTGCAGTCGAACATGCAGTAGTTCGCGACGTACAGGTCGAGTGCGCCGTCGTTGTTCGCGTCGCCGAAGGCTGCGCCGGTTCCCCAGAACGCGTTGGTCAAACCCGCCTCCGCGGTGGCGTCGACGAAACGCCCGCCGTCGTTGCGCAGGAACACATCGCCCTTGAAGCAGCCGAGATACAGATCGGGATCACCGTCGTTGTCGACGTCGCCGGTCGCGATTGCCTGCACCCAATCACGGCGCGCGCAGCCGCTCGCTTCGCTGACGTCGGTGAAGTGCAGCTTGCCGTCGTTGCGATACAGCGCGCTGTGCGCGGAGTGCACGAGCTCGAGCTTCGCGCCGTCGTCGACGTAACGCATTTCGGCGCCGTTGCCGATGAACACGTCCATGTCACCGTCGCCGTCGTAGTCGAGCCACGCTGCGCCGGTGCCGTTGCTCTCGGGGATGTACCAGCGCCGCGGATCGCCGCTCACTTGGACGAGCGTGAGTCCCGCCGACTTCGCGACATCGACGAGCTCGATGCGCGCCGTTTCATCGGCCGAGACCGTGGAATCGCAGGCGCTCGCGCCGACGAGCAGGATCAACGCGGTGAAGGTCAACGGCGCCGAGCGGTGCATGGCGCAAGGCTAACGGCGCCCGAGGACGTATCAAGGCTGCCGGAGCTTCACCGGGTCGTCCGCGCGTCAAGCGTCGATCGCGACGTCGACCAGCGTCGGTTGCAGCACACGCACGAGTTCGCGCGGCTCGAGTTCGACCAGGAAACCGCGCCGCCCGCCGTTGATCCACAGGCGTTCGAGGTCGAGCACCGTGCGCTGCAAATACACCGGCAGGACGCTGCGCGTTCCGAACGGGCTCGTGCCGCCGACCTGATATCCGGAGTGCTTCTCGGCCGTCTCGGGGCGACAGGCTTGGACCGAGCGCGCGCCGATGGCCCGCGCGAGGTTCTTCGCGGACACCTGCTTGTCGCCGTGCATCAAGACGATCAACGGCTTGCGCGCGTCGTCTTCCATAACGAGTGTCTTGATCACGGCGTGCTCGTCGACCCCGAGTTCGCGCGAGGACACGGCCGTGCCGCCCTTTTCCTCGTACCGATAGACGTGCGGCGTGAATGCGACGTCATGTTCGCGCAGCACGCGGATCGCGGCGGTGACCGGAATGCGCTCGCTCATCGCGAGGTCAGGTCGGCGAAGGAGTCGACTTGCACGGCGGCGTCGCGCGCCGCGTCCGCAGCACGCAGCGTGTCCGCTTCCGCGGCACTGACCACGCCCTTTTCGACGGCGAGTGCGAGCACCTGCAGCGCGCCGCCCTTCGGCAGCAGCTGTTTCTTCTGCGCTTCCTTGAGCTTCTCGCGCGGCACGCGTGCGGCCGTGACTTTGTCGAGCGCGTCCTCCAAGAGTCCGAGGCCAAGCTCGTTCGGCGGCGGGATGTGGATCGACGCCGACAAGGCCAGTCGCGCCGGTCCGTCGTCGAGGATCGCGCGCGCCAGTCGACTCGTCAGGCGATCGCTCGGCGCGCGGCGGCAGCGACCGAGCGGGAACAGCACGGGGCGCAGGGCCCAGGCGACCGCGCGCAGCGGCAAGTTGTCGATCAAGCCGCCGAGGGCCGTCTCGATCTCGTGCAGCGCGTGTTCCATCGCCCAGCGGAAGGCCGGCTCGTCGCGCTCCGGCTGACCGTCGTCGACGAAACGCTTCACTGTCGCGGAACCGATGTACAGCCAGGCCAAGGCGTCGGCGAGCCGACCGCTGAGCATCTCCTTGCGTTTCAGCGAAGCGCCGAGCGTGCCCATCGAGACGTCGGCGCTGAAGGCGAAGGCCGCGCTGTAGCGCGAGAGTTTGCAGAAGTACGGTCCCGCAACTCCGCCGGTCGGCGCCGACGCGAGGCGGCCGCCGCTCGCGCCGAGCACGAAGGCGCGCGCGCCGTTGGTGAAGACCAGCGCGATGTGTCCGAAGAAGGCCGCGTCGAATTTGGCGAGGTCGCGCGCTTCGGCCGCGGCGAGTTCGCTCTGCACGAAGGGGTGACAGCGAATCGCGCCCTGGCCGAAGATGATCATCGAGCGCGTCAGGATGTTGGCGCCTTCGACGGTGATGCCGATCGGCAACGATTGGTAGGCGTGCGCGAGCGTGTTGCGCGGTCCGCGACACACGCCGCCTCCGCCGACGACGTCCATCGCGTCGTTGACGACGACGCGCATGGCCTCGGTCGTGTAGGCCTTCATGATCGCCGTGACGACTGCGGGCTTCTCGCCCGAGTCGAGCGCGCCGAGCGTCAGCGTGCGAGCCGCATCGATCGCGTAGGTGAGCCCCGCGATGCGGCCGAGCTTCGCTTCGATGCCTTCGAAACGGCCGATCGGCAGGCCGAACTGTTCGCG
>CAYHRR010000365.1:0-2866 GCA_964358875.1 uncultured Planctomycetaceae bacterium
GGGCGCCCGGCCGCGTGCCGCAGCGCCATGACGGAACAGCAATCGCACGAAGGCCGGCACGACGACCCGCTCGAAGACGTCGTCGCCGCGTGTCTCGAAGTGCCGCCGAGTGAGCTGCGCGCCACCGTCGAACGCGCCTGCGCGTCGCATCCCGACAGCGCTGCCGAGATTCGCGCACGCGTGAAGGCCTTGAGCGACCTCGGTTTGGTGCGCGCGGATGTCGCAGCCGCCGATGAACGATTCCCCGAGCATTTGGGCGAGTTTCGACTGCTCGAGCGGCTCGGCGGCGGCGGCATGGGCGTCGTGTTCCGCGCGCGCCAGGAAACGCTCGGCCGCGAGGTCGCGCTCAAGCTGATCCGTCCCGAGCACCTGTATTTTCCGCGCGCTCGCGAACGCTTTCGGCGCGAGACGGAGGCCGTTGCGCGCTTGGCGCATCCGGGCATCGCGCCGATCTACACGGTCGGCGAAGAGCATGGCGTGCCGTATTTCGCGATGGAGCTCATCGCCGGTTGCACGCTCGCGCAAATCGTGCAGGCCTTGCAGGGCCGCGCGCCGGAGAGTTTGAACGGTGAGGACTTGTTGCTCGCGCTGCACGCGACCAAACCGACGCTCGCCGCCGCCGCCGCGACGAAGTCGTTCTTCGCGGGCTCGTGGATCGAATGCTGCCTGCGCTTGACGATTCAAGTCGCCGAAGCATTGCAGCACGCGCACGAACGCGACGTGCTGCACCGCGATATCAAGCCTTCGAACATCGTCGTGACTCCCGACGGCCGCGCGCTGCTCATCGATTTCGGGCTGGCCTCGTTCGGCGGCGACACGCGCGTCACCGCCAGCGGCTCGGCGATCGGATCCGTGCTGTACATGTCGCCCGAACAGCTGCGCGGCGATGTCGCCTCGATCGACGAGCGCTCGGACGTCTACGCGCTCGGCGTGACGCTGTACGAGTTGCTCACGCTGCAGGTGCCGTACTTCGACACGCAGCCGGTCGCGATGCGCCAAGCGATTCTCGAAGGTCGCGCCGACGCGATCCGCGCGCGCAATCGCGCGGTCGGCAAGGACCTCGAAACCGTGTGCTTCAAGGCGCTGGAGCGCGATCCGGCGCGGCGCTACAGCGACGCGGCGGCCTTTGCGCAGGACCTGCGCAACGTGCTCGATTTCCGTCCGATCGCCGCGCGTCCACCCAGCGCCGCGTTGCGCGCGCGCCGTTGGATGCAGCGCAATCCGGCGACGAGCGTCGCGCTCGCGTTGGGCTTCGTGCTGCTCACGGCGGTTCCGAGCGCGCTCTATCTCCAACAGCGCGCGCACAACCGCGAGCTGCGCACGGCCTTGGACGCGGAGGCGAGCGCGCGCGCCGAAGCGGAGCGTCAACGCGGCGTCGCGAACGAGCAGGAGCGCGAAGCGCAACGTCAGGCCGGCATCGCGCGCGTCGAGGCGAGCGACGCCGACACGGTCGCGCAGTTCCTGACCGATCTCTTCGGCGCTTCGGATCCCGCCAACGCCAAGGGCACGACGCCGTCGGCGCTCGACTTGCTCGAAAACGGCGAGAAACGCCTGGAAACGGAGCTCGCCGATCAACCCGAGGTGCGCGCGCGCTTGCTCGAGCGCATCGGCAGTTCGTACTCGAGCCTCGGGCTCTACGCCCGCGCGCGGCCGGTGCTCGAACGCGCGCGCGAAGTGCGTCGCGAACACTTCGGCGAACACAGCCTGGAGTACGCGGCGAGTTGCTACAGCGTCGGCAACTGCTTGCGCTTGCTCGGCGACCCGGCGGCGTTGGCGAGCATGCAACGCGCGCTGGAGTTGCTCGACGAGCACGCACCCGCCGATGACGCGCGCAGGCCGCGCTACATGGTCGGCTGTGCGTCGGCCTTGAGCGGCGCGCGACGCCACGACGAAGCGCTCGCGCTCTTCGAACGCGCTCTCGTCATCGCTTCGCAACTGCCCGGCGATCAACGCAAGCTGCGCGAGTTGGTGCTCGCCAACCAGGCCTCGTCGCTTCTTTCCGCAAAGCAGTACGAACGCGCCGTCGCAGCCGCGCGCGAAGCCGCCGTGCTGCAACGCGAGCTGCACGGCGACTTGCATCCGGGCCTGTTGGCGAGCCTGAACACGCTGGCGATCGCGCTCAAGAGCCTCGGTCGACTCGAAGAGGCGCGACCCGTCTACGACGAGGTGCTCGCGTGCGCCGAGAAACTGCACGGACGCGAAAGTGATCGCTACGCGATCTTCGAAGCGAATCGCGCGGGCCTGCTCGACGATCTCGGCGACCACGCCGGCGCGCGCGCGCTGTACGAGGACGCTTGGGCGCGCTTCCTGCGCGTCACGACGCCGGACCTTCCGCAGGCGGTGACCTGCCGCTCCAACATGGCCGGCGTCTACATGCGCGCGGCGGACTGGGCGCCGGCACGAGCGGCCTATGAAGACGTTTTGCCGCGCATCGCGAAGGCCGACGACGACACCGGCACGCGGCTGCCGCACCTGCTCGTCAATCTCGGCCTGTGCTGCGAGGCGCTGGATGACGACGCGGCGGCGGGCCTGGCCTACGAACGTTCGTATGCGGTCGCCGATCGTTTCAAGGACGGCGCGCGTTCCTTTCGCATGGCTCGCGCCGGTTGCCACCAAGCGCGTTTGCTCGTGCGTGTCGGCGAAATCGAGCGCGCGCGCGAGTTGATCGCGAAGCTCGTCGAGTACTGCGCCAAGAATCCTGACCGCACTGCGATCGTTGCGTTGACGCGCTTCGATCAAGGTCTGCTCGCGCTCGCGGACGCGGACCGAGCAACGGCCGAGGCTCACTTCGCCGCGCTGGCGACGATGACGGAGCGCGATGCCGAGGCCGACTGGATTCCGGCAGCCGCGAGCGCGCACTGGGCGC
>CAYHRR010000365.1:2876-4668 GCA_964358875.1 uncultured Planctomycetaceae bacterium
GGGCGCGGCTGTTGATCGAGAGCGACAGGCCGCGTGCGCGTGAACTCGCGGAAGCAGCGCTCGCCAAACTCACGGCGCGCCTCGGTGCACAGCATCGCGAAACCCGCATCGCCCGCGAAGCGGCGCTCGCGGCTCGCTAACATCGCGCCCGCTTCGGCACGCCCCATGATGTCGACTCGCGAAACCTCGTTACCGATCGTCACGACCAGCGCGGCGGAAGCTGCGCATTCGGTCGCGACGGAGATCGCCGAACTGATTCGCGCGCGCCGGCGCGGCGGACGTGCGGCGGTGCTCGGCCTGCCGACCGGACGGACGCCGCTGGCGGTTTACGCCGCGCTCGTCGAGCTGCATCGCCACTCCGCGCTCGATTTCTCCAACGTCGTGACCTTCAACCTCGACGAGTACCTCGGGCTGGCGCCGCAGCATCCGCAGACCTTTCGGCGCTACATGCGCGAGCACCTCTTCGACGCGGTGGGCCTCGATCCGGCGAACGCTTGGATTCCGGCGAGCGACGTCGCGCCCGCGCAAGTCGAGGCGCATTGCCGCGAGTACGAGAGCGCGATCCTGGCAGCCGGCGGCATCGACTTGATGCTGCTCGGCATCGGTCGCAACGGACACATCGGCTTCAACGAGCCGGGTTCAGCCCGCGATTCGCGCACGCGCGAGGTGCGTTTGGCCGAGTCGACGCGCGAGGACTGCCGCGCGCACTTCGGCGGAGCGGCGCACGTGCCCGAGCGCGCGATCACGATGGGCGTCGCGACGATCTTGGCCGCACGCCGCATCCGCGTGCTGGCCTTCGGCGCCGCGAAACGCGAGATCGTGCGCCGCACGCTCGACGAGGCGACCGGCCCCGCGCTGCCGGCGACGTACTTGCGCGGACACGCCGACGTGAAGCTGTTCGTCGACGCCGAGGCGAGGCCTGCGTCGTGAACGCGCGCTCGACCAAGACGGCGGACACGGCCGTGCTCGTCACGCTGACGGGTTGGCGCGACCGCGTGCGCGACGAACTCGACCAACGCGTGTTGCCGTTCTGGCTGCGACATTCGCTCGACGGCGAACACGGCGGCTACTTCGATCACCTCGATCGCGACGGCGCGCGCTTCGATTCGAAGAAGCACGTCGGTCTGCAAGCGCAAGCGCTGTGGGTGTGGTCGCGTCTCGCGACGGACGGCAAGGATCGTCCCGAACGGCTCGCCGCTGCGCGCTCGGGCGCGGAGTTCTTGCGCAAGCACGCGCGACGCGGTGACGGGCGCGTGTTCGCGCTGCTCAGCGCCGACGGCCGCGCGCTCGCGCTCGATTCCGGGCCGCGCAACGAGCTGCTCTTCGCCGCAGCTTTCGCGGAGTGGGCGCGCGCCTGCGGCGAGAGCGACGCGCGCGACTTCGCCCGCAGCGCGCTCGAGAGTGCGTTGAGCTTCGCGCGCGAGCCCGAACGACTTCGCGGCGCGCAGTTTCCGGACGCGCTCGCGACGAGTGAGCTCGACACCGTCGTGTTGGCGATCGACGCACTGCAGTCCTACGAACGTGTCGATCCCGGCGCCGTCGCAGCGCATGAACGCGCGTGGTTCGCACGCTTGGAAGCGCACGTGCGTCCCGAGCTCGATCTCGTGCTCGAAAACGTCGGCAGCGACGGCGCGTTGATCGACGGCCCCGAAGGACGCTTGGTGTGCCCCGGTCGCGTGCTCGTCGCGGCGCGTAAACTGTTCGAATTCGCGTCGCGTCGCGACGATCAGCGCGGCATCGATCTCGCGCTGACCACGATGGAGAATGCGCTCGACTACGGTTGGGACGGCGA
>CAYHRR010000366.1:0-4653 GCA_964358875.1 uncultured Planctomycetaceae bacterium
CCACGCTCTGTCTCGCGACGGGGCTTCTTCAACGGACTGCTAGGTTCGACGGCGGCGCGACGAGCCGGCGTTTGCCGTCGCTGCTGCGCGGGAGCGGGGCGTCGCCCGCGCTCGGCCAGGGCATCGGCGTCGCGACGTCGCGATCCCACAATTTGCAGGTCACCTGCTTGTGGCGTTGATCGAGACCTTCGCAGTAGTTCGTGAACGCGCAGCGCCGAATCGATGCGCCGTGACCGAGTTCGAGCTTGCGCCACCAATCGGGATCGGCGAGCGACTGGCGCGCGGCCGCGACGAAATCGCAGGCCTCGTCGCGCAGCGCATGCTCTGCGAGCTCGAACGAGTTGACGCCGCCCGCGGCGACGATCGGCGTGTCGAGCGCGAGCGCGCGCAGTCGCGAGCGGATCGCGTGTGCGAGAGCGAGATGGCGCCCGAAAGGACCGCGCGCACCGCTCGCGCCCGGCTCGTCGACGCGCACCGTCGGCATGCACTCGTGACCGCTCGGGCCGGTGTAGGGGTAGACGGCTTCGCCGACCTTCGGTTGCTTCGCGTCGTCGAACTTGCCGCCGACCGACAGCGATAGGAAGTCGAAGCCGCAGCGCGCAAAGCGTTCGCCGAAGTAGAGCGCGTCCTCGAGGGGCGAACCGCCGGCGACGATCTCATCGGCGAGATAGCGACAGCCGACGACGTAGTCGGTGCCCACGCGCGCTCGCACGGCGTCGAGCACTTCGAGCGGCAAGCGCACGCGATGCGCGAGCGATCCGCCGTAGCCGTCGTCGCGCGTGTTCGTGCGCGAGAGGAACGAGGCCATCGTGTAGGCGTGCGCGAAGTGCAGCTCAACACCGTCGAAGCCGGCGCGGCGCGCGCGCTGTGCTGCAGCGGCGAAGAGCAACGGCAAAACTTGCGGTAGACGCCGCACGTGTTCGAGTTCGAGATCGGTGACGCGCTCGCGATAACCGAATTCGAGAGCTTCGCGTTCGCGTTCATCGAGCAGCGCGAGCAGCGCTTCGTGCGGCAAGCCCAGCAGCGCTTCGCGCACCTCGACGTCGCTGCCGCGCGCGATGTGCTCGAAGCCCGCGAACGCCGCCAGCCGCGCGCGATGCTCCTCGCGCAAGGCGAGAAAGCGCCGCACGAACTTCGACTTCTCGGGCCGGCGCCGCACGGCGAGGAAGTCGATCAACTGGATCATCAGGCGCGTTTGGCCGCCGGAGTGCTCGCGCACGACATCGACGAGCTTCGTGAGCCCTTCGACGAAACGCTCGTGCCCGATGCGCAGCAACGGACCGCTCGGAACATCGCGAATTCCGGTCGCTTCGACGACGAGCACGCCCGGCGCGCCGTCCGCGAAACGGCGGTACCAATCGAGCACGTCCGGCGTGACGAAGCCCTCGTCGCTCGCGCGCCACGGCACCATCGCGGGCACCCAGGTGCGCGTGCGCGTCGCCAGCCGACCGATGCGCCCGATGCTGAACAGACGACTGCGCGCCGCCTCGTCACGCGAGGGCCAACTCGTCGTCGGAAGCGGATGCGGCTTGGTCACGCGCTGCATCCTTCAGCGGATGCGCGGATCATGCAACCGACTCATGGGACAACCGGTGCAGCCACGAACCGCGCGGACTGCACGCGAAGCGCGCGCCGCAAGACCGCGTCGAGGTCGAATCCTGAGCTGATTCGCGGGAACGATCGACGCGTTCGGGAATTGCGAACGCAGCAGCGAGCGCGCAGCAGCGTAAAAGCGCGTCATGCATTCGAAGCGCTCACGCGCGTGGCTCGCGCTGGCACTGCTCGTCCCTGCGCCGACGCTCGGCTCGTTGATCGCCTATTGCTTCGCGCCGGGGATCGTCGGTCAATCGATCTACATGGCGCTGCGCGTGTGGATCGCCGCGTTGCCGTTGCTGTGGTTGTTGCGCGTCGAGCACGGACGCATCAGCGCATCGCCGCTCGCACGCGAGAAACGCGCCGAGGCGCTTTGGGTGGTCGCAGCGCTGTGCGCACTCATCACTGCGGCAATTCTCGGAGTGTGGACGTATTGCGGCGAAGCACTGTTCGACCTCGCGCGCTTCCGCGAAGTCGTCGCTGCGTCCGGATTGAGCACGCCGTGGCGCTACGTGCTGTTCGGTGGATTCATCGCGCTCGTCAACTCGTTGATGGAGGAGTACGTGTGGCGCTGGTTCGTATATCGGCGTTGCGAGGAACTCGTCGGCGGTCTGCGCGCGGTGCCGCTTTCGGCTTTGTTCTTCACGCTGCACCACGTCGTCACCTTCGGCGTCGAGTTCGGACCGCGCGCCGGACTGCTCGCATCGCTGGGAGTTTTCCTCGCGGGCTGCGCTTGGTCGGGCTGCTACCTTCGCTACCGCTCGATCTGGCCCGCGTGGGTGACGCACGTCGCAGCCGACGTCGTCGGATTGGCGCTCGGATGGCGCCTGATGTTCGGATGAGAACGACGTGGAAACACCGTTGAAAACGCTCGCTTGTGCCGTGCTGTTGCAGGCTGTGCCGCAGTTGCATCAAGACGCGCTCGGCGACGCGACCTACGTTCCGGTCGTCGTCGACGCGCTCAAATGGGCGGCGCAACTGCTGCTCGTCGCGACCGGTTTGTGGGCCTTGCTCGGAGCGGAATCGATTCGCATCGAGCCCGCGACCGGCAAGCGACGTCTGACCTCGAACGGTTGGACGCGCATCCTGCTGTTGATCGTCGGCTTGGCGTTGTTCGCGGCGACGGACTCGCAACAGAAGACGGAGACGCGGCGCCGCGAGCAGTTGAAGGAAGAGGAACTGCACAACGCGCGCGAGCAACTCGAGTACATGAAGCGGCTTGTCTTGACGCAGAACGAGCTGTCGGGCGTGCGCTTGGTGTGGACGCTCGATCCGGAGTTGCAGCGCGAAATGCAGGCGCGCCTCGTCGCGCCGGAGGGCGTCGTGAGCGATGTGCCCGTGCTTGCCGCGGCCTTTCAGAGCGGTGCGCTCGGGGTGCGACGCGTCAGCGGCGAACGCTGGGCGGTGCACGTCGGGGTCGAACGCGACGGCGAGCGCTTTGCGCGGCGCTACGAGCAAAACACACTCGAATGGCGCGTCTTCGAGAGTGCGCTGCTCGCGACGTTTGGCGAGTGCCGCGTCGAACTGACCAACGGAGCACTACTCGCCGAGCCGCTCGGTCGTCACTGGCCGTGCCGCATGTCGAAACCGACCGGCGCCCTGCTCAGTTTCGAAATCGAGAAACCCGGCGCGACCTTGGCCGCGCTCGAAAACACGGCGCTCGTCGTCACCACCGGACCGGGCGTCGTGCGCGTGCCGACGCAACTGCGCGTGACGTCGCTCGATCGGAAGGCGGAGTTCGATCAAGTCCTGACGTTCGAATGGGACCCCGGGGAGATGGAGAGCTACTGGCTCGAAGGCCGGCAGCACTCGACGTGGCGTTGGAGCAGCGCGCCGCAGCCGCTCTACGCGACGATTGCGGGCGCGCTGTAGCTCACTTCAAGTTCACGTCGAGTTCGCGCGTCTCGCCGACGGCCAGCGTGAGCGTGCGCGTGTCGACGAGTTTCACACCGAAGGCGATCTCGACGCGTAGTTCGCCGGCAGGGACGGTGATTTCTGTCGACATGCCCGTGTGTAGGCCGTCGAGCGCGACCGCAGTGCCCTGCGCGAACACCGTGTAGTTCGCGTAGCGGCTCGGCCCTTCATAGCGCAGCACGAGCTTCGCTCCAGGCCGCACGCGCACAACGACATCGTCGCGTGATCGTTCGCGCACATCGATGCCGCTCGACACGCCGACGCGTCCGTCGCGCGTGTGCGCGGCGACGTCGTAGCGATCCGGATGGAGGTCGTTGACGTCGAAGCTCGCGCGCGGATTGCCGAAGTTCAGCAGGCTCGCGTAATGCTCATCACCGGCGCACCGCACGAGGATCTCGGCGGTGACCTGCGCGCCCGTCAGATCGTCGACGACGCTGCCTACGATCGAACGGCGCTCGCGCAGCGTGAGCACGACAGCGCTCTCACCGGCGCGCGCGCGCTGCGGCATCGAATGAGCGAACTCGTCGTGCGGCGCGCCGGTCAGCACATAGGTTCCGCTCGCCAACGGCCCGAGCACGAACTCGTCGCCGGGCGCGACCGGCGTCGACATTTCACCGAGGGTGTCTGCGCGTTGAGCGCTAACCCAGCCGCCGGCGGCTTCTCCCTTGGGACCGACAAGACGACCGCGGATCGACAAGCCGCGCTCGGCCTCGACGCGGACCTCGACGCGCTCGCGCGCGAAATCGACCACGAGCGGTCGCGCTAGCGGCGCAAGCATTTCGGGCGAGACGCCTTCCCACTCCTTTCGCACGGGTGCGGGACCGACGAACCAAAGACCGGGCGCGACATCGGAGAACGAGAAGCGCCCATCGGCGTCGCTGCGCGCGCCGGCGCTGACGTCGTCGGCGTCGCTGACGCTGAAGAACAACGCGCCGTCGTTCTCGTTGCGCCCGGCCGTGTCGCGCATCAGCCAGATGTCGACGTCAGCGAGCGCGACTCCGGCGCCGTCGACGATCGAGCCGTCGATCGTCGCGCCTCGACCCAACTCGATCGCAAGCGCGCGTTCTTCGCGTGGAGTGAGCACGAGGTCGGCGAGTTGTTCGCGCCGCTTCTGAAGAGGCCGCAGCATCGCGACGCCGATCGGCA
>CAYHRR010000367.1:0-4646 GCA_964358875.1 uncultured Planctomycetaceae bacterium
CGGGGCCGCGCGGACGGCGGCGGCCAAGATACGGCAGTTCGCTCATCGCGGCGTGCGCTTCGGCTTGCGAAGCTTTGATCGCTCGCAAGTGCGCACGATCCTGTCCTTCAGCCTGTTCGCGATGGTGCTGAACGTCGGCACGCTGCTCGCCTTTCGCTGCGACGCGCTCGTCATCGGCAGCTGGCTCGAAGCGAACGCCGCGACCGAGTTCGACAATGGCAACAAGTTCTTCGAGCCCTTGACCGGACTGGTCATCGGCATCGGCGCCGTCGTGATGCCGGCGGCGACGCGCATGAAGGCGGCGGGAGACACCGTGCAGCTCGGCAACGTGTTGATGAAGTGGACAAAGATCTCGCTGTCGCTCGTGATGTGCGTCGGCGTGTTCTTGCTCGTGCTCGGCCCGGAATTTCTCGGTGTGTGGATCGCCCCGCAGTTCATCGGACCGTCGGGGCGCGTGCTGCAGATCCTGATGGCGTCGTTCCTCGTCTACTTGCCGGTGCGCGGCGTGGCGCTTCCCATTCTCATGGGACTCGGTCAACCGGCGCGGCCGGCGATCGCGTTGCTCGTCATGGGCGTGATCAACGTGGTTGTGTCGATCGCGCTCGTCGGACCGCTGCGCATCGAAGGCGTCGCGCTCGGCACTGCGCTTCCCAACATCGCTTTCTCGGTCTACGTCGCGGTTATCGCCTGCCGCGAAATCGGCGTGCCGTTCGGCAAATACGCGCGTTACGCGGTACTCAAGCCGCTGCTCGGCGCGCTCGTCCCGCTCGCCGTAGCGCTCGCGTGGAAGTACGGAACGCGCGTCGACACTTGGGGCGAGCTGATCGCCGCCGGCGTGACGATCACCGCGACCTTCGCTGTCGTCTGGATCGGTTTCGTGTTGCGCCACGATCCGTTGATCTCGCTCCCCGCGCGCCTCGGTGGGGTCAGCGCGCGCAACGACGGAGCATCGCATTGATGGAACTCGTCGTCATCGCCGGCGCGTTGGCAGGATGCGCGGCGGCATTCGTCCTCGCGGAACTCGTCGCGCGTTTCCGGCTGCGCTCCAAATTCGAGTACTTCGTGTGGCGTCCCTGGGAGCGCACGCGCATGGAGATCGACGCCGCGTCGCTACCGATGCTCGAGCGTTCGACACGCTTCGAGATCAACGCCGACGGCGAGCGCGGTGCGGCGCTGCCGGCGGATCGGCGCGGTCTGTACCGCGTTCTCGTCGCCGGCGGCAGCGCTGCCGAGGGCTATTTCCTCGATCAATCGAGTTCGTGGCCCGGCGTGCTGCAGGCGCGCTTGAACGAGTCGCAGAGCTTGCGCGAGCTCGGTGCGGCGCGCGTGCACGTCGGCAACATCGCGCGTTCGCTGGTGCCCTGCGAGGCCATCGCGCACATGCTCGAGCGCGTGCTGCCGCGCTACGAGAAGCTCGATCTCGTGCTGTTCATGGTCGGTGCGAGCGATGTCGTCGCATGGCTCGAACAACGCTGCCCGGCGGAGCTGACCGAGGGCACGATTCCGCTCGCGGACATCTTCGACGAGCATCCCGAGCATCGCTTCGGTTGGAGGCTCCACGAACTCGCGCTGCGCCAAGTCGCGTCGCGGCTGAACCGACGTCTGCGCGCGCCCGAGAAACTTCGGCGCCGCGCGGGCGCGAAGCTGATCGAGTTGCGCAAGCGTAGGCACGACGCGCGCGAGTGGATCGACCGCACTCCCGATGCTCGGCCGATGCTCGCGCGTTTCGAGAAGTACTTGAAGCGCTTGATCGCCGCCGCGCAGGCCAAGGGCGCGCGCGTGATCGTCGTGCGCCAACCGTGGTTCGCCAAAGAGTTCGATGCGGCCGAAGAAGGTTTGATGTGGAACTTCTGCGTCGGCCGGCCGTACGTCGAGCCGACGACGACCTACTACACGCATCGCGTGGTCGACGAGCTGATGCGCCAAGTGGACGCGTGCGCCGCGCGTGTCGCCGACGAACTCGGCGCCGAGCAACTCGACTTGATGCCGCGCCTCGAGCGCTCGCTCGCGACCTACTACGACTACCTGCACTTCACGCCGACGGGCGCACGTGCGGTGGCGGACGAAGTCACGCGCGCTGTGCTGTCGCGCCGGTCGAGCTAGTCCGCCGCCGCTGCGCGATGGCGCAGCACGACGCGCGCGCCGGACCGGCCGTCGAGCGTGACTTCGAAACTGTGCGTTCCGAGCCATTCGTGCACGGCGTCGAAGCGGTAACGGCCCGGCGCGAGCCCGCGGATCTCGAAGGAACCGTCGAGCGCGCTGACGGCGAAGAACGGGTGCTCGACGGCGTGCACCCAAGCGGACATCCAGGGATGGAAATCGCAGCCGAAGGGAACGGAGCGTTCGGGCGCACTGAACTGCACCTCGATGTCCTTCGCACCCGGTGCGTGCATGCGGTTGAAACGCGCGCCCTCGCTGCGCTGCGATTTCGCGTTGACGTTGTGCATCGCCATGTCGGCGTTGTTCACGAGCAGCGTTTGGCCGACCTGCAGCGCGACGACGTGCGGGACGAACATGCAGCCGCTTTGGCGCAGGGTGACCGGCGTGCTCGGCACGGGCCACACGGCCTTCGCGGCGAGGCCGTCCTTCACCACGACGAAGACGTTGGCGATCTTGCCGTCGGTGATCACCGCGGCCTCGTTCAAAGGCGGCGTGCCGGAAACACCGCAGCCTTCGCTGCTCGACATGCGCACCGGGCGGCGCTCGGGCGGCGTGCCCTCGAAGACCACGCTGCCGCGCACGCAGTCCGCCGGCACATCTGCAGCAAGCTGAACTTCCGGCGTGAGGAATTGCGGCGGCGCGACTTTCGGCGGCTTGCCGCAGCCGACGAGCAGCGCGGCGCTCGACAGCGACGCGACGATCAGACTGAACTTCATCAAGCGAGTTCCAAGAACAGTGAGAGCTTCAAGAAGTCGACGTCCTTCAGGCGCACGGCGATCGGATGGCCCTCGGTGAACGACAGCATGTTGCGGCCCTTCTTGATCGTGATCGTCGGGCCCTTGACATCGGCACGCTCGCCGAGCGCGCGCGTCGGCAGAAAGCCGATGACGTTGAAATCGACGAGCGCGACGTCGATCCCCGGAGGCGAAACGCGCTGCACCTTGGCCTTCAATTTCTCACCGATGTGCGGGTGCATGAACTGGCACACCTTCAAGTCGCCGACGGCGTAGGAGGCCATCTCGGCGACATCGGCTTGCGCGGAACTGTGCGCGGCCATCGTGTTGAGGTCTTCGAGCAGCTCCGCCGTTCGCAGCTCGACGGCGGCTTGCTCCGCGCGACTTTCGACGGCCCACAGCCAACGATGCACGAGCAGGTCGGGATAGCGCCGAATCGGCGACGTGAAGTGCAAGTAGGCGCGCCGCGCGAGCCCGAAATGCGTCGCCGTGTCCTCGCGATCGTGGACCTCGTACACCGCGCGTTCGATCAAGCCCATGATGCGTTGAATCAACGCGTCGGCATTGGCCTTGCGGCGCGCGGCGCGAATCAAGCGGCCGATGTCGCGCGCCGTGAGTCGCTCCTTGGTGGGCACGCGCAGCCCGTGCTCTTCGAGTTGCTTGGCGACCGCCTCGATCTCCTCGGCGCTCTTTTCCTTGTGCACGCGGTAGACCGTGGGCAGGCCCTTCTCGTGGAACAAGTCGCCGACCGCTTGGTTGGCGGCGAGCGCGGTTTCTTCGATCAAGGCCATCGAGAAGTAGCGCGGATAGTCGACCACGGCGCTGACTTCGTGCTTGGCGTCGAACTCAAAGCGCCGTTCGCGCGATTGCATGCGCAAGGAGCCCTTGGCGTCGCGCAGTTGCTGTTGCTTCAAAGTCCACTTGCGGAAGTGCTCCAGCGGCTCACGCAAGAACTCGATCGCGCGCGCTTCCTCCGTGTCGGCGCCGTCGAGCAGTTCCTGGACGCCGCGATAGGTGTTGCGCTTGACGCTGCGGATCACGCTCTTTCCGACGCGCGAAGCGGTTCGAGCGCCGTGCACGTCGAAGGTCATGAAGACCGAGTAGGCCAAACGATTGCGGCCTTCGACGAGCGAGCACAAGTGGTTCGACAGCTCTTCGGGCAGCATCGGGACCACTTGGTCGGGCAGATACACACTCGTCGCGCGCGCAAGGGCTTCGGCGTCGAGCGCGGTGCCGGGCCGCACGTAGTGACTGACGTCGGCGATGTGCACGCCGACTTCGTAGGCGCCTTCCGGCAGGACCTTGATCGAGATGGCGTCGTCGAAGTCCTTCGCGTCGTCCCCATCGATCGTGAAAATCGTCTCCGCGCGCAGGTCGAGGCGACCGCGCATGTCTTCGTCCGTCGGGTCGCGCGGCAGCGACGCCGCTTCGCTCCGCACGTCGTCGGGGAACACCGTGCGCACTCGAAACGAAGCCAGAATCGACATCTCTTCGGACTCAGGGTCCGAGTAGCACGGCGGGCCGGTGTGCATCGCACCGAATGCCGCCGGTCGACGCGCGATCAAGTCGCGCGCTTGAGCTTCGTTGATGTCGTCGATCTTCTTCGACGGATCGTTGTGACTGACGAAGCTCCAACCCGGCGCGGGCTTCGCGTCGGCAGCCGGCGCCGCTTCGCCGCCGCGCGCGCGCGCGAGGTCCTTGAAGCTGCCGAATTTATTCTTGTAGTCCTTAGGATTAACGCGGACACCGTGC
>CAYHRR010000368.1:0-2773 GCA_964358875.1 uncultured Planctomycetaceae bacterium
ACGTTTGTGGCTGCGATCGAGCATGCGCGGCGTTTCGAGCCCGGCCGCGAACTCATTCCTTTGCTCATCGGAATCTTGACCAACAAGGCCAAGCTCGCGCGTGCGCTGCGCGCGCGTGAGCCGGACCGCGAACGCTTGATCGAACGCGAAGAGCGCGACCCGGCACTCGACGCAGAACTCCGCGAGTTCGTCACGGCACTCGATCGCGCGATCGAACGCGTGCCGAGCAAGTACCGCGACGTGCTGCGCAAGCATCTCGGCGACGGCAAGCGCGCGGAGCAGATCGCGAACGAACTCGGTCGCGAACCTGGCACGGTGCGCGTCCAACTGCATCGCGCGCTCGCCCACCTGCGCCGTGCCTTGCCTCCGGGTTTCGCTTTCGGCGCCGTGCTTTGGCCGGGCACACCGCGCGGACTCGGTGCCGTGCGCGCCAACGTCCTGCACCATGCGAGTCCTTCGCTCGCGGCCACGTCGATCGCCTTGGGAGGAACCGTCATGGGTCTGAAGAAGCTCGCCGTCGTCGCACTCGTGTTGCTCGCGATGCTAGGTCTGTGGTGGTTCCAGCACAGCGAACCGACTGCTTCGGCACGCCAAAACGACGACGCTGCCGCAACGCCCGCTCTTTCCGAACAAACACCCGCCGCCGAGCACATCGAGCCGAACGTGAACGACTCGCGCGTCGCGATCGAGACGCCACCGGCGCCCAACGTCAGAGTCGCGCCCGAGATCCTGCGCGGAGCTCTCGACATCACCGTCGTATGGCACGACGGTACGCGTGCGCCCGGCATCTCGATCGAGATCACGCCGCTCGGCGAGCGACAGCCGAACCAGCACCGACGGTTCGTCAAGAGCGACGAGGGTGGGCGCGTGAGCGTCGAAGACATCGCGCCGGGCGTCGTCGAGCTGCGCGACGGACACTCGATGCGTTTCGAATCTCCGAGGACCGCGCGGGTTGCTGCCGGTCGTCGCGGAACGGCACGACTCGAACTTCGCAACGGATTCGACGTCGCGGGCCGTGTCGTCGACGCGATCGGCGCTCCCGTCGGCGCGGCGGCTCTTTGGTACTACGCCTTCGACGAGTCAGAACTCGCAGAGGAGGTCGGACGGTCAGAAGCCGACGGTCGCTTCTCGATCAAGTCCCTCGAGGGCCAAGGCCGGATCTTCGCCATCTCGGATGAGCACGGCACTTCGCCGCCCGTCGTGTTCCCAGCCGACGTCGCCAGGCTCTCGAAGCACCCAAGGACCGTCGAGGGAATCGAGCTCGTCGTCGACGACTCGCACGCAGTGATCGAAGGCGTCGTACTCGACGAACTCGATCGCCCGGTGCCCGATGCGCGCGTCGCCTGGCTCGCCGGTCCGACGATTGACGGCAATCGCGTTAGGAAACAGGCCGGCCTGCATGACACGACGGACTCGCAGGGCCGCTTTCGGTTCGCAGGACTCCGCGCAATGTCCGGTCAACTCGCGGTGTCGACGCCCGACCACGCCGTGTGGTCCGAGCACCTCAAGCTGGATGTGGACGCAGCCATACGCCGCGAGGTTCGTGTCGACCGCGGACTGTCGGTCGTCGGCACCGTGAGCGGTCCGAACGGCGCGCCACTCGCTGGGGTAAGGGTGCAGCAGTCGCTGCTCCACCGCCGGCTCAACCCTGCGTTCCATGAACTGTGGACGACGAGCGATGTCGAGGGGAGGTTTCGGCTCGACAGCCTCGCCGCCGGCAAGTTCCGGCTCGAGGCCCAGACCGTGATCGACGGCAACCAACGCAGCGTGCAGATGGAGTTCGAGAGCGCCGTCGGGAGCGAGATCACTTGGAACCCTCAGTTCCTCTCGGGCGCATCGATCTCAGGGCGCGCGCTCGATCCATCGTCGCGACCTCTCGCGGGTTGGACCGTCCTCGCTCACGCGCGCAACGACCGCGTCAGCGAACTTGGACCTAGCGTGCTGACCGACTCCATGGGGCGCTTTGAGATCACAGGACTCGCCGAACAGAGCTACGAGATGAAGTTGATCCTCAAGGACGACTCGCAACGCTCGTTGGTCGCGACACTCGATGACGTCCGGCCTGGAACGCGCGATGTCGTGCTCGTCGGCGACCTAGAAGACCTGCCGACCGCCTACGTGATCGGCCGCATCGTCGACGCTCACGGCACTCCACTGAGCGCGAAAGTCCAGGCGTTTAGCGAGAGGACGCATACGGGCCACGGCGGAACGACCGACGTGGAGGGACGTTTCCGCCTCGGACCGCTGGCGCGCGGTGAGGTCGAGTTATGGATCGAGTGCGAAGGCCACGGCGAACTCAATCGCGTGGTCGTACCCATCCAAGGCGTGTTGGCGCACGAGCAACGCGACCTGGGTGATGTCGCAGTCGCCGACGTCGTCGCGCGATCGAAGTAGCTCGCGCTCGATGATGTAGCGTCGTGCCTCGACGACGAGCACGACGCTACGCTCCCGTCGATGCCGTTCGAATTCGACTTCACGATGCTGGTGCGCGCGGGTGATCCACGGCTCGCGCCGCAAGTGGACACCGCGCTCGCGTACCGCACGTTGCGCGACTACGAGCCCGACGATGAAGCGCAGGCCGAGTTTCGACGGCGCATGCTCGAGTTCATTGCCGACCATCCGCACGACGCGCACCGACGCGAGCTCAGCATCGGCCATCTCACCGCGAGCGCGCTCGTCGTCGATGCGGATTGCGAGCGCGCGCTGTTGACGCACCACAAGAAGCTCAACCGCTGGTTGCAGCTCGGCGGTCACTGCGACGGCGACGCGAACC
>CAYHRR010000368.1:2783-4640 GCA_964358875.1 uncultured Planctomycetaceae bacterium
GCGCGGCGCTGCGCGAAGCGCTCGAAGAGAGCGGCATCGCCGAGCTCGCCGTGATGCCGCGCGTACTCGATCTCGACATCCACGCGATCCCCGCGCGCGGTGCCGAGCCGGAGCACTTGCACCTCGACACGCGCTTCCTCGTCATCGCGCCGCGCGGTGCCGTGGAACTCGTCAGCGACGAGTCGCACGCGCTGGCCTGGGTCGCGCCGAACGATCTCGCCCGACTCGAGGCCGACGCTTCGGTGCGACGTTTGTTCCGCATCGTGTTCGGCTCCTGAACACGCGCCACCGCCACGCGCGCGAAAGATGCTGCCGCGCGTCAAGTTGCGGCACGAGCGCGTTCGATGGCCTCGCGCCACCGAGCAAGGCACGCACGTGAATGACAATCCCTATGCACCGTCGTCGGTCGCCGACGCTCTCGAATCGCGCCGCACCGGCCGCATCTGGCGCACCGGCAACATCGTCCACATGGACCGCGACGCCGAGCTTCCGCCGCGTTGCGTGCGCTGCAACGCTCCCGCGCAAACACGCCTCGCGCGCCGCATGTACTGGCACTCGCCGTGGTGGGCGCTGACCATCTTCGCGGGTTTGATCACCTACGCGATCGTCGCGTTGGTCGTCCGCAAACGCGCCGATGTCGCCGTCGGCCTGTGCGAACAGCACGCGAAGCGCCGCCGCAAGTTGCTGCTCATCGCGTGGTCGAGCGCCTTCGCGGGCCTCGGCAGTTGCGCGGCCTTGACCAGCACGTCGGCGCCGACCGGCATGGTGCTCGGGCTCGTCGGAGTGATCGCGGCGCTGCTGATCGGCCAACGCCAAGCAAGCGTCCTGCGGCCCGTGCGCATCGACGCGCGTGAAGTGCGCTTGCGCGGCGCAGCCGAACCGTTCCTGTGTTCGCTCGAACGCGAAGCTGCGTAGCCGTGCGGCGCTGAGTCCGCGCGGCGCGAAAAGCCGAGTGCTGCCACGCTTTCCCCGTAGCACGGCGCGAGAGCGTTTGCGTCGGCCCGTCGCGCTGCGGATGATCTGCGGCGCACATGCAGAACTTCGAAGGCCTCGGCACGTTCTACCTCGGCGCAAAGTACGACCTCGCGACGCGCGCGCGTCGCGCCGACGAGCTCGTGCTGTACGACTCGAAGGACCTCGTCACGCACGCCGTCGTCGTCGGCATGACCGGCAGCGGCAAGACCGGCCTGTGCACGGTGCTGCTCGAGGAAGCTGCGCTCGACGGCATTCCGGCGCTCGTCATCGATCCCAAGGGCGACCTCGCCAACTTGCTGCTGACCTTTCCCGAGTTGCGCGCGAGCGAGTTCGCGCCGTGGATCAACCCCGACGACGCGCGCGCCAAGGGCGTGAGCGTCGAGCAATTCGCCGCCGACACAGCAGCGAAGTGGAAGAGCGGGCTCGCCGAGTGGGGCCAGGACGGCGAACGCGTCGCGCGTTTGCGTGCGAGCGCCGAGTTCGCGCTGTACACGCCGGGTTCGAGTGCGGGCCGCCCGCTTTCGATCCTCTCGAGCTTTGCCGCGCCCGACGCTGCCACGCTCGAAGACGCGGAGCTGTTCGGCGAGCGCGTACACACGACCGTGTCGAGTTTGCTCGGCCTCGCCGGCGTCGCCGCCGATCCCGTGCAAGCGCGCGAGCACATCTTGTTGTCGACGATCGTTCAGCGCGCGTGGAGCGCCGGGCGCGACCTCGACCTCGGAATGCTGATCGCTCAGGTGCAAAAGCCCGACGTCGACAAGATCGGCGTGCTCGATCTCGAGTCGTTCTACCCGGCGAAAGAGCGCTTCGCGCTCGCGCGCGCGCTCAACAACTTGCTGGCGAGCCCCCGTTTCGCAGCATGGATGCACGGCGCAGCGCTCG